>CAZLDH010000066.1:0-15216 GCA_964558275.1 uncultured Chitinophagaceae bacterium | reverse complement strand
TAGAGATTCCCTGGTTGAAATGGAGCCCGATTCAATATTTATATAAAGAGTGGGCCGGGCTGTATAAACAGGGACAGCAATATCTGTATGTGAATAGAGGTTTTGGGTTTTTAGGCTATCCGGGTAGAGTAGGGATTCTTCCTGAAATTACAGTATTGCAATTGAAGAAGGGGTAAAAAAAGCTGCAAATAACACGGATGTACACGAATATCGTTTTCTTTACAAGCCTTGTTATTCAATTTAAATGAACCCCGCAAATTTGAATGCAAACTTCAGACTTACATGGTTGTTGTCAAAAGGGCTATGTTTAATCCGGTTTATTTCAATCAATCCCGGTTATTTGAAATTTTTTATCTTTGATAATATGGAAGTACGATTTCAAAATAAAGAAGCGAGTAATAAAGCACAAGAAGAAGCTTTTTTAGCGCTTTCTCCATCAGCACGAGTGCAAGCTTTTTTTGAACTTATGGAGCAGGTTCATCATTTTGAAAACCAAACACGGATTAGCCAAAAGGACAATAAAAACTTTGTAATTGAAATAGATACCATCTTATGGAATGGAAAGGATTAGTCAATGACTTTTTAGATATTCAGGAATTGCAACGGATGAATAAAAAACGTTGCTAGAATGGGCATTTTTCTAACCCTCGAAGGGTTTGGAACCCTTCGAGGGTTGTTCATGCTTAAAACATGATGTAGATTTTTGGCTCAGTACAGAAAAAGAAAATCTACAAAAACTAATAAAGGTTTTCAAGACTTTAGGTTATGACATTGATTCTTTTCCCGAAGAAATTAAAAAACAGCAACAAAATATATCCATCAAATTTTCTCCTCATGACCTAAATGTAGAATTAATTATAAATTTTAATATTAATAAGACCTTTGATGAAGCTTATCAATCTGCCGAACAGGTAGCGATAGAGAAAACATCGGTTTGGAAATATTATGTCCTTTCTTATGAAGATTTAATCATCAGCAAAATCAAGTCAAACCGCCCTAAAGATTTATTAGATATTCAGGAATTGCAACGTATTAATAAAAATCGTTGATAGAGTGGGCAACCACCTCCGCAGTTCTATACTAATTTGGTAATAATGTTGGGTTCCTTTCTGTTACCAATATTTGAATGCGCTGTAGTCAGCGGATGGACATTTGCTTTTCAATCTCCTCTATTCTATGATTGAATTCAGGCTTCGTTAACAACTTTTTTCCCTTGCTAAGTTTTTATTTGATATAATCATTGAGTGCTTTCACATATTCCTCAAATGCTTTTTTCCCCTTTCGCGTTATGGCACAACGTGTCTCCGGATAATTGTTTTTAAACCCTTTCTTGACCTTGATGTATTCTGCTTTTTCGAGTTTTTTAATTTGGATACTTAAATTCCCTGAACTCGCCTTTGTTTTTTCTTTTATAAAAGGGAAAGTGGTGGATTCAATATTGACCAATAGGGACATAATGGCTAATCTTAATTGGGAATGCAGTAGTGGGTCTAATTTCCTAAACATTTCTGGTTATTTTATAGCATGGCGCTTTCTGTTGAGCATGATCCCAGGGATGAGGTAACCTAAAATCAGAGCGAGAGAAAAGAGGAGAAGCTGTATTGGATAGCTGACCCAAAAGGCGATGACCCCAAGAATCAAAACGCAAATACTCCCAATCATAAAAGGTAAATCTTTGATACCCAGGGCAATGATGTAAATGGCAAATGCCGTCAACAGGAGAATAAACGGGATGGGTGAATTTCCGTTCTGCAAAGGAAAGAAAATAGTAAAAAAGAGGATGACCCCAAAACCAATCCACATAAATTTAAGCAGGTTACCCATCTGCGTATTAACGGGTTCTTTTTTAGATTGTCGTTTCCCCAATATAAATGAAATAATTCCACCTAAAACCGGAAATGCAATCCAGATAATCGGAATCCATAAGTAGATTGTCTCAAGATCCAGGTTTGAGGTAATAAGAAAATAATTAATGAGTGCTGCGATAATCAAAAGGATTGCCCAGACAATCATAAAGACGCCTTGATTTGCATATTGTTGTCTGGAAGCTTTTACCATACTCTGAATAATCTTTAAGCTTTCTTCGGGTTTTAGTTCTTTTTCCATTTTAAGAAAAATTAAATTGTAAATATATACAAATATAAAGTAGTTTATATTATAAACCAAAAATAACATGGCTAACCACAACTATATACCGCTATTATGGTTTAGTAAGTCTGAATCTTCTTTCTGCATTATTTATGGAGACAAAAAATATAGGAAATTTGTAGTTTTGATTATTTTAATAAAAAGATAAACAATCATGACGAATCAGCATCAAAAATATATGCAACGGGCTATTGCAGTGGCAAGGCAGGGTATGAACGACGATAAAGGAGGTCCTTTTGGTGCCGTAGTGGTCAGAAATGACGAAATAATTGCTGAAGCTTGCAATAGGGTGAGCTCTTCTAATGATCCTACCGCTCATGCTGAAATAGAAGTTATCAGAAAAGCATGTCATAAATTAGGCACTTTTCAATTATCGGATTGCATTATTTATACTTCCTGTGAACCTTGTCCGATGTGTTTTGGGGCAATTTATTGGGCACACATCAAAGCTGTTTATTATGGCTGCACAAAAGAAGATGCTGCCAGTATAGATTTCGACGATCATTTCATTTATGATGAATTAGAAAAGACCCAAGAAAATCAAAGCATCCCTTTTGTAAAAATGATGCAGTCTGAAGCGAATGAAGTTTTTAAGGAATGGGAGCAGAAGGCGAATAAAGTGCTTTATTAAAAGCAGAAGGCAAAAGCATAAAGCCTGTTATTTCCTGCCTTACGCCTTATCCAGTTGCGGTCTCAGCCATTGTTTTGCTGTCTTAATATCCCAGCCTTTACGTTTTGCATAATCTTCCACCTGATCTTCTTTTATTTTTCCGATACCAAAGTAAGTGCTTTCCGGATGAGCAAAATACCAACCGCTGACACTGCTAGTGGGTACCATCGCCATAGGCTCTGTAAGGATAATGTCAGAATGCTCTGTTGCTTTGATTAAATCAAATAATTTTATTTTTTCGGTATGTTCCGGACATGCCGGGTAGCCGGGAGCCGGGCGAATACCTTTATATTCTTCTTTAATTAATTGCTCGTTGGCAAGATTTTCATCGGAAGCATAGCCCCAAATTTCCGTACGTACTTTGTGATGCATGAGCTCGGCAAAAGACTCAGCGAACCGGTCGGCCAGGGCCTTGAGCATGATCTTATTATAGTCGTCGTTATCTTTTTCAAACTGCTCTAAATGTTTTTCGATGCCCAGGCCGGCAGTGACAGCAAAAGCTCCGATATAATCTTGTTTTCCGGTATCTTTGGGGGCGATAAAATCTGCTAAGCTGCGATTGGGATGTTTAGCAGATTTTTTGATCTGTTGACGTAGAAATTCTAAATTGACTTCCTCTTCTTTGCCATTCTTTTTGTTGATGAGCGTAACTGTATCCAATCCATTACTGTTTGCAGGAAAAATTCCTATGGATGCTTTGGCGGTCAACCATTTATCAGCAATAATCTTATCCAGAAGCTCTTGTGCTTCTTCAAACAACTTAGAGGCAGCCTCTCCAACGACTTCATCGGTAAGGATAGCGGGAAATTTTCCATGTAGTTCCCAGGCTTTGAAAAAAGGTCCCCAGTCGATGAATTCTTTAATCTCATTGAGGTCATAATCATAAAAGTGTTTGACGCCAATAAAGTTAGGCTTTTGGGGTGTATAATTTTTCCAATCTATATGCGCTTTATTTTTTTGGGCATCACTAAAAGAAAGATATTTCTTTGTTGTTTTCTTGCCTTCAAAACGTTTACGGATTTTCTGATATTCTTCTTTTGTATCCTGTAGAAGTTCTTCTTTCTTCGTTGGATTCATCAACTTACTGACTACATTCACTGATCGGGAAGCATCCAAAACGTGAATGACGCCGTTGTCATATTTAGGCTCTATCTTTACGGCAGTATGTGTACGGGAAGTCGTAGCTCCACCTATTAGTAGTGGAATTTTAAACTCCCGGCGTTGCATTTCCTCTGCTACATGAATCATTTCATCTAAACTGGGCGTAATTAAACCACTCACGCCTACCATATCCGCTTTCTTTTCTATCGCGGTATTTAATAATTGTTCTGCCGGAATCATTACTCCTAAGTCAATGACTTCATATCCGTTACAGCCAAGCACTACGCCTACAATATTCTTCCCAATATCGTGCACATCTCCTTTTACGGTGGCCATCACAATACGTCCATTGTTTAGGGCTTCTTCGCCTTTTTCTTCAACTAATTTTTGTTTTTCGGCTTCCATGTAAGGATTGAGTACTGCGACGGATTTCTTCATTACTCGTGCACTCTTGACCACCTGAGGAAGAAACATTTTCCCGGCACCGAATAAGTCGCCAACGATGTTCATTCCGTCCATCAATGGTCCTTCAATCACTTCTAAAGGTTTATCATATTTCTTTCGAGCCTCTTCCGTATCCTCTTCGATAAACTTGGTTATCCCGTGTCTTAATGAATGACTTAACCTCTCTTCTACAGTACCCTCCCGCCAGCTCATATCTACTTCTTTCTTCTTGCCTTTAGATTTTACTGTGTTGGCAAATTCCAGGAGTGCTTCGGTGGCGTCATCATTTTTGTTGAGGATAACCGCTTCTACTAATTCCTTGAGTTTAGGTTCAATATCATCATAAACCACCAACTGGCCGGCATTGACAATGCCCATATCCATTCCGGCCTGAATAGCATGATAGAGGAAGACGGAATGCATGGCTTCTCGTACCGGATTATTGCCTCTAAAAGAAAAAGATAAATTACTGACTCCACCGCTGATTTTTACCAGTGGTAATTTCTTTTTTAATTCGGCAGTAGCTTCGATAAAAGAGATGGCATTTATATTGTGTTCTTCAATTCCGGTAGCTACCGGAAATATATTGAGGTCGAAAATAATATCCTGTGGGGGAAAATCTACTTTTTCTGTTAGTATTTTATAGGCTCTCTCAGCAATGGCTACACGCTTTGCTGTCGTATCTGCTTGTCCGTTTTCATCAAAAGCCATCACCACGGCGGCCGCACCAAAATCTCTACAGACTTGTGCTTCTTCAATAAACTTTTCTTCTCCTTCTTTTAAGGAAATCGAATTAACAATACATTTCCCCTGCACACATTTCAATCCGGCTTCTATGATATGAAACTTACTGGAATCAATCATAATAGGCACCTTGGCAATGTCTGGTTCTGCTTGAATGAGGTTCAAAAAATCAACCATGGCTTTTTCTCCATCCAATAAGGCATCATCCATGTTTACATCGATTACCTGAGCGCCATTTTCCACTTGTTGAAGGGCTACAGCCAGGGCTTCTTCGTAATCGCCTTCTCTAATGAGACGTGCAAATTTTTTGGAGCCGGTCACGTTGGTACGCTCTCCTACATTGACGAACAGGGAACCCGGACCGATAGAGATTGTTTCCAGACCGGATAATTGTAATTGAGGTTGTTTATTATCAGATTGATTCATTTTGATATTGTTTGGGGTTGGGGGAGGATATTATTGTTTGGATAAATTTTTTGGGTAATCAACGCCGTCGCCGTACAAATAATTCATGAATTCTTTCTACGGCGACGATAATGACGATGACCAAACCCGGGGTTTAATTCCTTTGACAGACTCTCCTATTGCTCGAATATGTTCAGGAGTAGTGCCACAACATCCGCCAACAATATTGACAAATCCAGCATCGGCAAAATCCTTTTGAATCTGAGCCGTGTCTTCCGGGGTTTCATCATATTCGGCCATGGCATTGGGCAAGCCTGCATTGGGATAGCAACTGACAAAGCAATCGGCAATACCGGAGAGCTCTTCAATGTATGGACGTAGTTCCTTTCCGCCTAAAGCACAATTGAGTCCAACACTTAAAGGTTTTGCATGTGCGATAGAAGTATAAAAAGCCGATAACGTCTGGCCGCTCAGCGTTCTACCTGAATTGTCCGTAATAGTTCCGGAAATCATGATAGGAAGCTCTGCTTGTTGTTTATCTCGAAAATATTTTTTGATAGCATAAATAGCTGCTTTAGCATTTAAAGTATCAAAAATAGTTTCGATGAGCAAAAGATCCGAACCCCCTTCTACCAGTCCACTCACTTGTTCATAATATGCATCCGCTATCTGGTCGAAGCTGACAGCTCTATATCCCGGATTAGTAACGTCGGGAGAAAGAGATAAGGTTTTATTGGTGGGACCAATAGATCCGGCTACGAATCTGGGTTTTTCGGGTGTTTTTTTATTGTATTCTTCTACAACCTCTTTGGCAATCTTTGCACTTTGTTTATTGAGTTCGTAAGCGTAATCTTCTAAGTTGTAATCCGCCTGTGCAATAGCTGTAGAACTGAAAGTATTGGTTTCAATGATATCGCTCCCTGCATCAAGATAGCTACGGTGAATCTCTTTTATAATATCCGGTTGAGTAATACTGAGAAGGTCGTTGTTGCCTTTAAGATCACTAGAATGATTTTTAAATCTTTCGCCTCTAAAGTCTTGTTCTGAAAGTTTATAACCTTGAATAACTGTGCCCAATGCACCATCAAGCAACAGGATTCGATCCTGTAATAGGTCTTGTATCTTTTGCATGTTTATTAGTCCTTTTTAAAAATAAAAAACAGGCAGAACAATAAACTAAATCCGCCTTATTATTTAAGATACAAAGGTAGGATAAATAAAGGGGAATGGGAGAGTAGTTGATTGGATTGATTTGTTATTTACTTAATGAAAACCTTCATTTTCTTCATTTCTTCATGTTTTTTACGCTAAAAGCATAAAGCTCCCTTCGGCTCCGCTCAGGGTACCGCCAAAAGCATAAAGCACAAAACTAAAAGCCAACGGCCAATGGCTAACAGCCAACAGCCAACAGCCTCGATCCCATTAGTCTATTCCTTGAGAAATATCTGGAAACCAAGTGAAGCTGATAAATTGTGTGATGAACTTTTAGATTTCATATAATCGATATAACTATAGCCAAGTCCTAATTCTAATGCTGTTTGCTTAGTGATAAAAAAAGCAGGACCTATAGATAGAGCGAATATATTGGCATCGACTTTTTGTTTTTTGTTGCTTTCCCCGCTGGTTATTCTGGTACCACCGAGATTGGTGGGGTCATAAGGCTTCTCTATAGCTTGTTTTGTTTCCGTCGATTGCTTATTGTGACTATATCCATAGCTGAAGTCAATGAATATATTCCACTTGTTTTGAGCAGGTAAAAGATAGTATTTGATGAATGGGCCAACGACGTAGCCAAAAGTTTTTTCTGTAGAAGAATTAGAAAAATGACCGATTTGAGAAGTGCCTTCCGTCGATTTGTCGCTATTAGACAAGATAATTCCTCCGGTGAGTCCTACACTCAATTTATCTAGTATAAAATACCCTCCGTTTAACGACGTCTGTAGGGTAATTGACGTATAATCTGAAGTGATGTTTTTAGTTTCTTGGTGATTACCTGAATGTAGGAAGTCGGCATAACCGCCAGTCACCCACTGTCCTTTTTGAAGTTGGGAAAATGCATTAAAGGCAATAAACAGGAAAGGGAAGAGTAATAGATTTTTCATTCAATAGTTGATTTATGATGCTATAGTTAGAGGATATATTTATTTATTTTCTATACAAATGTATAATAAATAAATGATATGATGAATGGAACTTTGATGATGAGTGAAAATACTCCATCCAATTACGTATTTGAAAATATTGAATGATTTTTATAGTTTTATACCCTAAATACAGCCTCGTTTATGAACAAGAAGAATATTTCTCTCATTTTAGGACCTGTTCTTTTTCTCCTTATCTATTTTTTACCATTAGAAGGTTTGTCTTCTGCCGGACAGGCGGTATTGGCAACCACTGCATGGGTGGCCGTTTGGTGGATTGGAGAAGCTACAGAAATAGCGGTTACTTCACTTCTTCCGATTTTGCTTTTACCATTAGCCGGAGGATTGAGTATTGAGGAAACAACTGCTGCATATGCCCATCCCTATATCTTTTTGTTCATGGGCGGATTTATGATAGGGTTGGCCATTGAACGTTGGAATCTTCATAAACGGATTGCTTTTTCTATCATCAATTATATAGGAAAAAGCGAGAAGAAGGTGATTGTTGGTTTTATGGTGGCTACCGCCTTTTTATCTATGT
Organism: uncultured Chitinophagaceae bacterium; assembly: GCA_964558275.1. Lineage (GTDB taxonomy): Bacteria > Bacteroidota > Bacteroidia > Chitinophagales > Chitinophagaceae > FW021-bin31. The sequence goes on along the minus strand of CAZLDH010000066.1, from coordinate 7,022 downwards.
GGATATCTAATACGGCTACGACCTTAATGATGTTTCCTATAGCCCTTTCGGTAATAGAAAATTTTAAATCAGAAACCGTTTTTTCTAAAAATCTCATGTTGGGAATAGCTTATTCTGCCTCTATCGGGGGAATGGCAACCTTGATTGGCACGCCTCCCAATATCATCCTTGCGGGTATTGTGAATGAATCTTTAGGGGTGGAAATATCCTTTTTTAAATGGATGTTATTTGCGCTGCCTTTTGCTTGTATTTTATTATTAGCAGCCATACTCTACCTGACTCGTTATAAGATTCCCGAAGGGACGAATGAAAAGCAGAAGTTTACTTTAGAGGATTTGGGAAAAATTACCATTCCCGAGAAACGTGTTTTAATCCTTTTTTCTGTCGTTGCTTTTCTATGGATTACCCGTTCTTTTATTTGGGATACCCTTATTCCGGGACTGAATGATACTATTATAGCAATGGGAGGCGCTTTTCTTTTATTTTTAATTCCTGCGGGAAAGGGGAAGGAGCGATTGATGAATTGGGATACGGCGAAGAAACTGCCATGGGATGTACTACTTATTTTCGGAGCCGGATTGGCGATTGCTGCTGGATTTTCACAAACAGATCTGAGCAGTTGGTTGGCAGGGCAGTTTTTGCATTTGAAATTCATTCCCTCAATGCTTATTTTATTGATTGTGATTGCAGGGATTAATTTTCTTACCGAAGTGACCTCAAATACTGCTACGGCGAGTATGGCACTTCCATTGATGGCAACTTTAGGTTATTCATTGGGTATTCCTTCTATTCAGTTGATGATTGCCGTAGCCTTGTCGGCTTCTTGTGCTTATATGTTACCGGTATCTACCCCGCCAAACGCCATCGTTTTTGCCTCCGGAAGGATAAAAATAGTCCAAATGGTGCGTACCGGATTTGTCTTAAATTTGATATCTATCCTACTTATCTTTCTATTTATATCTTATTGGTGGCCGGTGATTTCCTAAAGCCTAAAGCCTAAAGCCTAAAGCTCAAAGCCTAAAGCATTTTAAAAACTAATCCGGAAAAAATAACTTTTTATACTAGAATAATTTCCGTATATTTGAATAGAGCAAAAAGGAAAACGATAATGTCGGCTGCAACTTTAAATACTGAACAAGAAAGGATAATACAGGATATTCCTGCTATTGGAGATTTTACAAATATCTATTTCTACACAGATCGCTCTATGCTGGATGCTGAATACATCTCTATTTTGGATAGGGTGGTAGGTTTAAGTGACAGCGTTTTATCAAAATGGTTAAACATTACACCAAGAACGCTTAGGAATTACAAAAAGAATAGCACTCCGGTTTTAAAAGCAAATATTAAAGAACATATAATTTTGATTTTATCTCTTTATAAGCATGGGATAGGCGTTTTTGGAAGTAAAGATGATTTTGAAGAATGGTTGTCGAAAAAAAATTATTTATTGGATGGGCGTGTCCCCATTGATTTTTTAGATACTGTATCGGGGATTAAATTTATTGATAATCGTCTTACTGCAATGGAGTTTGGAGAAAATGTTTAAGGATGATTATTTACAACATCCGTAAAAGCCGATATGCAGATACTTTAAAAGCTTCAGGAGTTGCTAACAGATGGAATAAAAATGAAGAATTTGTTATTTATGCAGGCAGTTCGATTTCACTTGCTACTATAGAATTAATCGCTCACCGTAGTTCAATAGATATTAAATCTGATTATAAGGTTCTATTTATAAAAGTAGATATGATAGAATCCGATATTACCGAAATTAAAAAAGAAGAGTTACCTAGAAATTGGACATCGATTGAAGCCTATCCTGTGCTACAGGAAATGGGTTCTCATTGGTATCAATCAAAGGGAACTTTGCTTCTGAGAGTACCTTCAGTTCTTATTCCTTGGGAATTTAATTATTTGATAAACTTAAAACATCCTGATTTTTCAAAAAAAGTTTCTATCCTTTCTGTTGAAGATTTTAATTGGGGTGACAGGCTTATTTAGCCTAAAGTTTAAAGCCCCCTTCGGCTACACACAGGGTGCCGCCAAAAGATTAAAGCCTAGAGCCTAAGGCAGCGTGCAGATGTTAGCAATATAATCAATCAACCCCGCCTACGCTAAAGCTATGGCGGGCAGGCATTCAACTAATCAACCAGTTATCCAATCAACCATAGAAATTCCTAAATTTTCCTTTATTTTGAGCTTTAATTAAAAAGAATCCAATACTATGAAATATACTTATCTGTTTTTTATTGCACTCCTTCTTCCGTTTTCTTCCATTGCGCAGTCTGATTATTGGCAGCAGAAGGTTGATTATCAGATGGAGGTAAAAATGAATGTGGAAACGAACAGGTTGAAAGGGACACAGCATTTGACTTATTGGAACCATTCGCCGGATACGTTACACAAAGTTTTCTTTCATCTTTATTGGAATGCTTTTCAGCCAGGCAGTATGATGGATGTTCGGAGCAGGCAGTTGGGAAAGGTTATTCTCGGATATACCGCTTCCGGAGATACGGTGAGAGATTGGGATCGGCGGGTGCGGGATCGTATCCAGCATCTTAGTCCGGATGAAATAGGGTATGATAGTGTGTTGACCATTAAGATGAATGGAGTACCTCAGAAAATGATTTACCACGAAACGATTCTTGAGGTGCCTTTGAGTCATCCTATTGCGCCACATTCGAAAGTTGTTTTTGATTTAGCCTTTAAATGTCAAGTGCCGGTACAAATCAGGAGAAGTGGCAGGGATAATGCCGAAGGTGTTCGTTATTCTATGAGCCAGTGGTATCCTGAAATGGCTGCGTATGATGAAAATGGCTGGCATCCTACGCCTTATATAGCTAGAGAGTTTTATGGTGTTTGGGGAGATTTTGATGTGAAGATTACTTTGGATAAAGATTATATGATAGGAGCAACAGGCTATCTACAGAATGCCAATGAGATAGGCTTTGGTTACCAGGATGAAGGTGTCGAAGTCGATAAGTCTCAGGGAGAAATGCTAACTTGGCATTTTAAAGCGCCTAATGTAATTGATTTTGTCTGGGCTGCCGATCCGGATTTTAAACATATCTCTGCAGTTGCTGATAATGAGGCTCATACGGTTATTCACGTGATTTATAAAGATACCGGAAATGTGAAGAAAGCAAAAAAATGGCACAACTTGCTAAAAGCTGCAATTAGGGTATTACCTTTTATAGAAAAACATTTTGGTGCATATCCTTATAAACAGTATTCTTTTATTCAGGGAGGAGATGGCGGAATGGAATATCCGATGGCTACCTTAGTGAAAGGACCGAGCCTGGGAACAGCCTTTCATGAATGGATGCACAGCTGGTATCAGATGATGCTGGCTACTGATGAAACGAAATATCCCTGGATGGATGAAGGTTTTACGACTTATGCAGAAGGAAAAGTATCTCATCATTACTACACTACTTTTGCTGATTCTATCTATAAAAACAGACCCAAAGCGAAAGCAAACAAAATGGAAGATTTAGCAGCTTTGCCTAAAGGCGAAGACGGAGCTTATGGTGGTTATTATCGACTGGAGCGTAGTGGATTGGCAGAACCAATGACTACCTTTTCCGATCACTATATGACCAATTACGCCTATGGTCAGAATGCTTATTCTAAAGGGGCTGTTTTCCTGGAACAGCTGAGTTATATAGTAGGACAGAAAACATTAGATCAGATTTTGTTAAGTTATTATAAAAAATGGCGGTTTAAACATCCAGATCCTAAAGATTTTATAAGGGTTGCCGAAAAAGTTAGTGGAATGCATTTGGACTGGTATAAAGAATTTTGGATTAATACGACAAAGTTTATCGATTATGGAATTGATTCTGTTGAGGCAACGGATGGAAAAACTTCGGTTATCCTGCATCGACATGGACAGATGCCGATGCCATTAGATATTGTGGTTACTTTTCAGGATGGGCATAAAGAGATTTGTTATATTCCGACCTATTTGATGTTTGGACAGAAACCCAATGAAAATCCTGATATTGAAAGGACGGTATATGATGCATGGCCATGGACTAATCCGACTTATGAAATTAAAATACCGGTAAGCAAATCGGAGGTTAAAAGTGTAGAAATAGATCCTTCTCAAAGAATGGCGGATATTAATAGAGAGAATAATAAGAAGGTGTTTTAAAACTTAATAATTCATTAATATTTTGTTTTCAAGTATTATCTTACCTTTGAATCAATAATTTATAAGCTTAATCTATGAAAACCAGAAAACTTATTCTTTTAAATGCCCTCCTTGTTCTTCTTGTTGCAGGGATGAGTAGTTGTACCTATAATGATTTGGTCAGTAAAGAAACAGAGGTAGAGGAACAATGGTCTAATGTAGAAAATCAATATCAGCGCCGTTCAGATTTGATTCCAAATTTGGTGAATACTGTCAAAGGAGCTGCGAATTTTGAGAAATCAACTTTGACTGATGTGATGAAAGCTCGTGCTTCTGCGACTAAAGTTACCGTAGATCCTACTAAACTGAATCCTGAAGCTATTCAGAAATTCCAAGCCAGTCAGGGACAGTTATCTCAGGCATTGGGGCGCTTGATGATGGTTTCTGAAAGATATCCCAAATTACAGGCTACAGAATCTTTTAAAGGGCTGCAAGCCCAATTGGAAGGAACCGAAAACAGAATTGCGGTAGCACGAAGAGATTTTAATACTTCTGTTTCTAATTACAACAAAGCTATAAGGAAATTTCCCGGAGTGATTTATGCTAGTTTGTTCGGATTTGAAAAGAAAGGATTCTTCGAAGCAGAAGATGGAGCCGAAGAAGCTCCCACCGTAGATTTTGGTAGTGATAGTTCCGAATAAACAAGTCAAATCTATAGTTATTTAAATAGAAAAATCGGTGTGATGGGAATTTTTGGTAAAAAGAAGGAAATCTTTGATGAAAAGCAGAATAAAGAGATTGTATCAGCAATTCAGGATGCGGAGAAGATGACTTCAGGAGAAGTACGTGTGTATATAGAACTGAAATGTCAATATGTGGAAGCGCTGGATCGGGCACATGAGTTGTTTTATCATTTAAAGATGGAGGAAACAAAGGAGCGGAACGGAGTCTTAGTTTATGTAGCTATGAAAGATCGGCAGTTCGCCATTTTGGGGGATAAAGGCATTCATGAAAAAGTAGGTAATCGTTTCTGGCAGGAACAGCTGAATGAAATGCGTAACAATTTTAAAGAAGCACATTATATTACAGGGATTACTACTGCAGTACGCGCTATAGGAAGCTCCCTAAAAAAATATTTTCCATATCAGTCTGATGATGAGAATGAACTTTCAGATGATGTGATATACGGTTAAATCAATCATAAAATAATAGTTATTTTGTATTCTAATAAAAGCAGCCTTAAATACTTAGCGAATACGTTTTATAGAAATAGTATCTTTCTCTTTTTATTGTCATTTTTTGTATTTGGAATTTCCTTTCTCTCTGTGGGACAGGATATTCCTGCAAGACCCAATCCCCCGAAGTTGGTGAATGATTTTGCCAATATTCTTGGTGCTCGTGAGGAAGCGGCCTTAGAACAAAAATTGGTTGCCTATGATGATAGTACATCCACGCAAATAGCCGTAGTGACGATTGGAACAACCGGAGGTTATTCCATGGTTCGTTATGCAGTAGATTTGGGTAGAAAATGGGGGGTTGGCGGAAAAAAGTTTGACAATGGAATTATTCTTCTTGTCGCTGCTCAAGATCAGAAGGTGTTTATAGCCACCGGTTATGGAATGGAAGGAGCTGTGCCTGATATTACGGCACAACAGATTATAGACCATAGTATCTTACCTAATTTTAAAAAAGGAAATTTTTATCAGGGCATTAATTTAGCTACTTCTGATATTATTAAAGCGGCTGCAGGAGAGTATGAGGCGCCAGCCGGCTATAATAAAGATAAGAAAAAAGGCGGAGGCGGAGGCTTTTTCTTCCTTTTTCTCTTTATTATGATTATTATCATCTTCTTAAGTAGTAGAAAAGGAGGGCGTCACGACAATAATGGAGATCATTATAATGGACGTGGTCGAGGATATGGATTAGGAACCTTTGCCGGAGGAATGTTCCTCGGCAGTATGCTCGGCGGAGGTCGTGGCGGTTTTGGTGGCGGCGGTTTCGGCGGCGGAGGCGGCTTTGGTGGAGGTGGTTTTGGCGGTTTCGGCGGCGGTGGCTTCGGCGGCGGCGGTGCTGGCGGAGGATGGTAGCGATGCTAACTTTTGGGCTACAATGGTTTTGTGGAATTCTTCTAAAATATAAAATATCGGATAAAATAAACCTTACATGGGGTAAAATATCCAATATTATGACCGGTAGATAGGTAAGAATATCCGATATTTGTATTATTCTATTTAAAAAATAAGATAATGCAGTGAATAATATTTGATGAACTGAAAGTACATTTAACAAAAAAAGAATTTACAATCCTAACGGGAGCACGGCAAACAGGGAAATCAACTTTGCTCCGACAATTGGAAATTTATTGCAAAAGTCATCACTATCCTTGTACGTTCTTAAATCTTGAGAGGAAGAATATTTTAGAGGAGTTAAATAAGAATCCACTGAATATCTTACCATTTTTACCGACTACCGAAAAAGGAGAGTCGTATTGATAGATGAGATTCAGTATTTGGACGATCCTTCTAATTTTTTAAAATTGCTCTATGATGAGCATGCTGATGATATTAAAATAGTAGCCACAGGAAGCAGTGCTTTTTATATGGATAGTCGGTTTAAAGATTCATTGGCAGGGAGAAAACATATTATTAGGTTGCTTACCTGTTCATTTTATGAGTATTTAATGATGACTAATAAATCGAATCTTATAGATGAAATAAAAAGAATTGTTCATCAAAATAATAGCAAATCCACTCAAATTGAATATTTAAAAAATGCTTGGGAAGATTACATGATCTACGGAGGATATCCTGCGGTCATTACTGAGCCTGATAAAAAGGGGAAAATTGCTTATTTAAAAGAGATAAGAGATTCTTTTATCAAAAGA
>CAZLDH010000065.1:0-15248 GCA_964558275.1 uncultured Chitinophagaceae bacterium | reverse complement strand
TGGAGAAATAGATGGCTTGGAAGTTGCCGTAGATTATATAGAATCAAGTGAAATGTGTCTGCTTTTCGGGCTGCAGACAGATTTAATGGCTTATTTAAAGAAACAATTTGATCGTGTATCGGTTATGCATACACAGAGCTTATTGATAAATAATGTCAATCAGCATTTAGTCAAAAATCCTGTTATTTATTTGGATTTAGCTCCATCATCCATTGCACTGTCAGTTTTTTCTGATGAAAAACCCTTGTTGTTTCAGACTTATAAGACGTCTGTAAATATGGATATTATTTACCATATATTGAATGCAAAAAAGACATTTGGGTTTGCGGATAATGCTATCTTGTATCTCTGTGGAAATGATAAAAATGAAGCCTTTATAAGAGAAAAAGTAGGTGCTGCATTTGAGGAAATTTATTGGTTGGATCGACCCAAAGGTGGATTGTATCCAAAAGAAATGGATGAATTTCCATCTCATTATTTTTATCATTTGGTATCTTTGGCATTATGCGAATCATTAGTGGAAAACTTGGCGGAAGAAGAATAACACCGCCACGGAAAATGCCTTATACGCGACCAACTACAGATGTTGCCAAAGAAGGATTATTTAATATGTTGGAGCATAGTTTTCCCTTGGATGGCTGTAAAACTTTGGATCTTTTTGGAGGTACCGGATGCATTAGTTATGAGCTTGCTTCACGGGGAGCTGAGAATCAGACGTTAATAGAAAAAGATTATAAACAGGTACGATTTATAAAAAAGACTGCCGGAGAATTGAATATTCCGTTGAAGGTATTCAAGATGGATGTTTTTAAATTCATAGAACGTAGCAAAGAGCAGTTTGATTTTATCTTTGCAGGACCGCCTTATGCACTAAAAGCGATTGATCAACTACCTGATTTAGTATTTGAACATCAGCTTTTGAATCAGGATGGTTGGTTTGTGTTAGAGCATACGCCGAATCATAATTTTGATAAACATCCCTATTTTGGTAGAAAAAAAAATTATGGTACCACAATATTTTCTATCTTTATATTGAATAAATAGCAGATTTATGGAACGAGTTGCAATGTTTCCCGGGTCTTTTGATCCGATGACTTTGGGGCATGTGGATGTGATAGAACGGACACTTCCACTGGTGGATAAATTATATGTGGGTATTGGAAAGAATACACAAAAACAGGGTCTTTTTTCTTTGGATCAAAGATTGGGATGGATAAAAGCGATTTTTAAAGAGGAAGATAAAGTCTATCCGCTTGCTTATGAGGGGTTAACTGTTGATTTCTGCCGGGAGAAAGAAGTGAATTTCATTGTAAGAGGGGTGCGGACGGTAAAGGATTTTGAGTATGAAAAAACCATAGCTGATATGAATGGTCGTTTAGCGCATGGTTTGGAGACAATATTATTGTTTTCTTCTCCCGAATATGCGACGCTGGCATCTACTTTGGTCAGGGATATACTCAAACATGGTGGAGATGTTTCTGCTTTTTTACCGAAGGAGATAATGAATGACTTAAAATAAGAATTTATTGAGGAAACTAAACTTATAAGTATGCGAACTATTTGGAAGAATGTAAATATAAGTCTGGATACACTGAATGAAATGTGTAAGGATACGATGATAGGTAGGCAGGGTATTGAATTTACTGAGATTGCCAAAGATCATCTTCGGGCTACTATGCCGGTAGATGAAAGAAATATGCAACCGTTTGGTATTTTACATGGCGGAGCGTCAGCTGTATTAATTGAAACGATAGGTAGTGTGGCTTCTACTTTGGTGGTAGATTATAAACAAAAAGCGTGTGTTGGTTTATCACTTAATGTGAATCACCTACGCGCTGTTTCAAAAGGGTATGTTCATGCAGTTGCATATCCTTTGCATACTGGACGTTCTACCCATGTATGGGATGTAAAACTATTTAATGATGAAGATAAATTGGTGGCTGTTGGGAGGATGACCGTAGCTGTTATTGATAAAAAGGAAGATAGTAGATTGGGAATTTTTAAGTCTTAATGAAATTGTTGCTTTTATTATGAAAGCATATCTTTGCAGCGGCTAAAGAGGTGTTGAGGAAAAAATATTTGAAAAGTGGCTGGGGTAGAAGATGGTTAAAGAAGCGAATAGAAAATAATTAACAGGAGAGGTGCCGGAGTGGTCGAATCACGTGATTCCGTTGGAATACGTGACAAAGCGGGTCGGTCTAGCCACGTGATTTTACGAAGTAAAATACGTGGTCGCGTTTTCCGTTTTTTAATAAAAACGGAATCACGCGAAAAACCGTAAATTGTGCTGTATGCATTGATGGTTAAAGAAGCGAATAGAAAATAAGTAATAGGAGAGGTGCCGGAGTGGTCGAACGGGCCGGTCTCGAAAACCGTTGTCCGCCTCAGGCGGACCGGGGGTTCGAATCCCCCTCTCTCCGCTGATATTTGTTGTAGCATGAATCTTTAGACGGTATGCTAAAATTGATAAGAAAAACCAACGCCTAAGACTTCTTGTATCTGCAGATGTGATTCTTCTTCTTCCGGTTTGCCTTCTACCGGGAATTTAATATCATCATCATAAATCATATTTAGAGAAATCGTTGTTGCCAAATATTTAGTGATTTTCAATGCGAGAAGATTAGTGAAATAGATATCTATATTTTGCGGGTCATGTTTATAATTGGAAAATAAATCTAAACGGCTGGTCAGACTGATTGCATCACTAAATTCTTTCTCAAAACGGGCAGAAACAAATGCACCCATTTCATTGAATGAATGTGCTCCCGAATCCACGCCGAATTTTCCCTGATCGGATAACAGATTGCTTCGGACAAATGTCCAACGTTCTGTAATTGGAGAAATATAAAGCGTAAAATAATCAGTTGGTTTGAAACTCATACCTGCTGATACTAAAAGATATGCGGGAGAAAGAAAGTCGGAATTTAAGGTTCTGGGTTCATCATCATCGTAAAGATATCCTGTAGAGAACTGAGTTTTGAAATCGGCTAATACACTATAAGACCACTTACTGCTATCCGATGTGGCATAGCCTAATTGAGAGGTTAGATAAAGATGATCATCGCTTTTCCGATAACCTGTGCTGCTGGTTTTAGTGTAGCCATAAGCTAAATCAGCAATATTTTTCCAGCTAATTCTATTTTTTTTGTAAGAAGTATAACCATTGAATAAGCCGGTTAGGCTGAAAGATGATTTGTCGCCTCCGGCGGCCCAATGTGATAATGCACTTTGTCCAAGATTTAAATGGAATATCCCGCCGAATTGCCATGTATTACTACTGGTGTCATCAATATTAATATTTCCTTGCGCATCTTCTACCCAACTTTGCATAGTTTCATCCTGCGCATACAATGGCGAAATGTTGAAGAAGATGAATGCAGACGTAAGAATGATGGATAATACTTTCATAATGATTTAATTCTTAATAAGATGCAAAAATAATGTATCTTTTCTAAAAAACATAGCGTGAATAACTGCTTCTTTTGTTTTGACATTTAATAAGTTTGAGAATTTATCGTGGAAATTAAATAGAAGTCTAAATTTTACTAATGTTATGAATATATAATTAACTATTGTATGTTTATGTAGCGATTATGTCCGGATTAAACTTGTTTTCATTAGTAGATTTGTTTTTACCTCGAATTTGCCCTGGTTGTGGAGAAAATCTGAGTAGGGGAGAAGAAGAATTGTGTGTCACCTGCCTGGCTACATTACCTGAAACCGGATTTTGCGGGAAGTCTGAAAATCCGGTTAACCGCAAGTTTGTAGGTAGGTTTAAGTTTGAATATGCTGCGGCATGCTATTACTTTCATAAATCTTCTATTGTTCAGCATATTATTCATCGATTTAAATATAAAAACAGTCGTAAAACAGCTCTTTTTATGGGGCGACAAATGGGTGCTATATTGAAGGATACAAGAATTGCAAAGGCTATAGATGCTATAGTTCCGGTTCCACTTCATCCTCGAAAGGAGAGAAAGAGAGGATATAATCAATCAGAACTTCTAGGAAATGGCATATCTGAGGTATTAGAAATTCCAGTTTATTCTACATTGTTGAAACGTATTTCTTATACACAAACACAAACAAAATTGAATGCGGTTCAACGTTGGCAGAATGTGAAAGATGTTTTTAAGATATCAATGAAAAATAAATGTGCTGATATGCACCTTTTGCTTGTAGATGATGTGGTAACATCCGGTGCCACTTTGGAGGCATGTGCAAGAGAATTATCAAAATTAGAAAATGTAAAAGTTAGCATGATTGCTTTAGCAGCTGCCAGTCATTAATTTTGTCTGGATAAACAATCGCTATGTTGGCTTGTTAAACTGGCATGTGTACGCTAAGTTATATTCCGGGAAATACTCAAAATAATACTTTCATTATTACTTCCAATAGGGATGAATCCATTCATCGTTTAGCGTGTATGCCTCAAAAATATGATGAATATCAAACACAGCTTTATTATCCAAAAGATCAAAGAGCCGGGGGCTCGTGGATCGGAATTAGCCGCATGAATACTTTTATGTCACTCATGAATGGTGCTTTTTATAAGCACAGAAGAAAGAAAAAATATAAAAAAAGTCGTGGTGTCGTTTTGAAGGAGCTGCTTTCATCTCCAGCTATTTTTAAAACAATAAATACTTATGATTTTCAGGGGATAGAACCTTTTTTTAGTATTTTGGTTACATGGGATCAGGATATTAAAATTCATGAGTTGGTTTGGGATGGAACAAAATTGTTTCTCAATGAGAAAGATGCAGGTGAGCCACATCTTTGGTCCTCTATGATGAGTTATTCTTCTGAACAACATAATAAAAAGATTCTTGAATTTCAGCGTTTTTTGAAAAGACACAAGCAGGTGTCTCCTGAATTGATTTGGGAATTTCATCATATTCGTCAGTTTGAAATCGACGAGGGGTTACTTATAGATAGAGGAGAATTGCAAACAACTAGTATTTCTCAGTTTTGTCATTATTTAAAAAAGAAGGATAATTTCAGATTTGAAGATTTGATAGATCATCAGAAGCAAAATGATTTTATAGATTGGTAGATCTCTTCCTGCAGAAATATAAGTTCAGGAAAGTAATAATCGGCTAACAAAATAAAAAAAAGACATCAAGAGAATACCTCCTGATGTCTTTTCCGATTTTTCTATGTCTATTAGATGTTCAGTTTCTTGCTGATATCTTTAGGAACTCCGTTTTTGTTTACTAAGAAAGAAGTTGTTTTGTATTTAACGTAGTTCTTAGTAACGAAAAGATATCCTTTATAATCATTGCCGGATCCCCATGAATTTTTAATGATGTACCATTCTTTGCCATTTTGATCTTTGGCAATTCCTATGATTTGCATACCATGGTCATCTGTTGTTTTATAATTATCAAAAGCTTTTTGACGCATTTCAGCCGTGATATTCATTTCAGGTTTAGGTCCCTTAAACATCTCATTTTTTTGTTCGCTTGTCATTTCTTTTACCGGTGTAGCAGGAATATATGCAATTCCATTAGACCAGCTGAAGTAAGGTTCACTTACATCAGTTCCCCAAGCTACGCTGTATCCGTTTTCGAGCGCATTGTCGATGATTTTAGTGATGTCATCCATCGGAATATTCCAATCCCATTGGAAAGCCCAATTATCCGGCACCATCATCATGGCTTTTTCCCAGTAGGGAGTAGATATTTGAGAGATGAATTCTACATAATCGTCTGCATTTAATCCTACAACTTCTTTGGCAAAAGATTGAGGAGTGTAAGTTTTGCCTTTATATTCAAAGTTCTCGGGAACAGGTCCCAGGTAAGCATCCAAAACACTATTGAAAGCATCTTTCCAGCTATTGGTTAATTTACCATTCGGATTTTTTACTACCCCTTCCAATATACCTTTAAGTGCAGCAAACATTTCTCCAAAGTTGTTGGATTTAGTGCCATATTGAAGTCCTGTGTATGCTGATTCCGGCATGGTTCCGTATTTTTCATACATATTGATAACATCATGTGGCTCTCCTCCTTGTCCAAAGTTGAGATGGCCATGCATACGAACATAAGTGATGGCTTTCTCCATATAAACATGCCTGGCAGTGTACATTTTTGATAGTGGAATTGGCTGCTTTCCCAGAGATTTCATCTCAGAAGAAAGAAAAGAATTGGTAGAATAACTCCAGCAGGTGCCGGAGGCTCCCTGGTTTTCTACGGGCGTAGTTTCTATATTTACGACAGTTTCAAAATGAAAATTTGCTTTGGCATTCTCACTTTTATTATCAATGACTTGATTAATAAGATCTACCTGGGCAAAAACGGGACTCCCTACAAACAGCATGAGGGCTAATAATAAAAATTTGCTTCTCATATTTATTTTAATAATTTTATAAAAAATAAAAATCAGGGGTAAAGTTAAAATTAATTTTACATTTACAGTTCTTTACCAGGGATTATTAAGGATTCATTAAAACATATAATATGGGATTTAAAAGTGAAACCAGCAACCAAGCTGGGTTAAATGTTGTAACACTTAAAAATACAGACAATAATACACAAATACAGATATTACCGGACTATGGTGCATTGTGGCATGGTTGGGTGGTGAAGAAAAATGAAGACGAAATTAATTTGATTGACCATTATGAAGATATTGATGATATAAAAAAGAACTTGAAGGGACCGCATAAGAGTGCCAATCTTTCCCCCTTTCCTTGTCGTCTTCTGGATGGTAAATATACCTTTAAAGGTAAAGAATATGAGTTTTTAAAGAAGGATGCTGATGGGAATGCAATTCATGGCTTATTAGTGGATAAACCATTTCAAAAGGTAGATACAAAAGAAGGTGATGATGGTATTAGTGCTTCTTTTATTTATGAGTATCGACATGAGGATAGCGGGTATCCTTTTGATTACAATTGTGAAGTGACCTATACTTTGCATGAGGATAATAGTATGACATTGGCCACACGGGTGAAAAATATGGGGGATGAGGAATTGCCTATTGTGGATGGTTGGCACCCTTATTTTAAAACGGGGTCAAAAGTAAATAATTGTAAATTGCAATTTCATGCACATCAAATGTTAGAATTTGATGATAAATTGATTCCTACAGGGAAATACTTGCCTTATACCAAATTTTTGAAAGCCCGTGAATTAGGCAGGGAAGAAATAGATAATTCTTTTATATTGGATGAAAATGCAGCACAACCGGTATGTACCTTGCAAGATGTTGAAAATAATATCAGTATTTATATTTGTCCAACTGAAAATTATCCGATTTTACAGATTTATACGCCTCCGCATCGAGAAAGTATTGCAATAGAAACACTGAGCGGTGCTCCGGATGCTTTTAATAATGAACTCGGATTGACGCTTTTGGGTGCCGGTGAAGAAAAAGAATTTTCTGTCACTTATAGCGTTGATTTTTAAGAAGAATGAAGTGGTAGGGTAATAATATAGAGCAGGAAATTAAATTTGCGCAACCGATTGACTTATTTTTGTTTTCTCTTTTTGTGTACCTTGAGGCTAGTTTTATAAATCTAATATTCTTAAGTTTTAAAGCCAGCCTATGAATTTTACAAAGACTACTGTTTTCTTTTTTATAGTTGCTTTGATTTCGTCCACATCTTTGTTTGCCCAATCAGTAAAAACAGCAGTTAAAAGGAAAGAGAATATAACGTTATTTAGTCTCACTAATAATAAAATACAGCAGCGTGTATTGATTAAAAATGGCGTACTCGCAGGAGATGAGTTGTTGGGAAACACACAATGGTTAAATGCTCATCACAATAAAGAGATACATAATGTATCTACCGATGCAGATTTTTCTATTAATATGATGTGGACCGATTGGACGGCTCCTAATCGGCAGGTTCATGCAAATACAGAAATCAGCTTTGATAAAAAGAACTTTCGTTATCAGACTTACAATGTAAAAAACATTCCGGACGGAAAGCAAGTAGCACTATTTTTTTCGTCCAGGAATCCAAAAAATACCCTCCAATTGAAGATTACATATCAACTTTTGGAGGGTAAATTTTATGCCAGAAGACGGATTGCCGTGAGAGATACCATAAGAGGCTCTAATTGGTTGAAATTCTATTTGTCTAGAACGGGAAAGGTTTCTTCAAAATTGGCTACACATTATGATATCACAAAGAAAGGTGCATTCGGGCAGCCTGCTGCTGTGGATTTTAGCAATGGAGGTGTCTTTTTTGGTATAGAATATCCGGCAGCAACAACCACTATAAGTCGCGAAGATAAGCAATCTGCTAATCTCAAATGTAGAGAGATTGTCGGGACTGTTGTAAAGGATGAATGGGTGTCCAGTAAGTGGGTAGTTGAAGGGCTTGTGCCTAATCATTATATCAAAAATTGGTTTTACGAAAATTATATTCCGGATATCAGATATACTAACAATGAGCCTTATGCATTGTATAACAGTTGGTATGATTTAAGATCGCCTGCATTTAAGGATGTCGCTAAAAATCATATCATGAACGAAAAAAATATCATGACCATTATTCATGATTTTAAGAAGAATATGATAGAACCCTATGATATTCATCTGGATGCTTTCGTTTTAGATGACGGTTGGGATATTCATAAAAGTGATTGGAAACTGGATCCCGAAACTTTTCCAAATGGATTAAAATCTATCTCCAATGCTCTGGATAAGTTAGGAACCACTTTAGGTATTTGGTATGGTCCGACGGGTGGTTATTCTTTTCGTAATGATCGGATTAACTGGATGAAAGCACATGGATATGAAGTGGTGAAAGGTCAAAGAAATCGCCCGATGTTGTGTATTGGAGGGAAGAAGTATAGTGCGTTGTTTGAAAAAAGAACAACTGATATGGTGAAAAATGGAGGAGTTGGTTACTTTAAATGGGATGGATTACAATTTTCTTGTAGTAATCCCACCCATGGTCATCCCATAGGGGAATATTCACGTCGCGCTTTGTTGGATTCTTTAATAGCTGAGTGTAAAGCAGTAAGGAGAATGAATCCTGATGTTTATCTCAATATTACTTCCGGTACTTGGTTAAGTCCGTGGTGGATGATGTATGCCAATCAAATTTGGATGCAAGGTGGCGATTATGGATTTGCGGATGTTCCATCTTATAGTCAGAGAGATGCCTCCATGACTTATAAAGATTTAGTGCTTTATAATGACTTTCATAATTTGAATCAATGGTTTCCGTTGTCCAATTTAATGACTCATGGAATTATTAAAGGTCGATTGAATGAGATTGGAGGAAAGGATGATCCGCTGAATAAGTTTACTGATGATGCCATGTTTTATTTTGGTCGTGGTGTGACGATGTATGAATTGTATATTTCACCTGATTTATTGGATGCAGGAGAGTGGAATGCCTTGAGCAAATCTTTAAAATGGGCAGAAGATCGCTTTTCTGTCATTAATAATAATACTTTCATGATCGGTGGTCAGCCGGCAAAGGGAGAAGCTTATGGCTATGTTCATTATAAAGGAACTAAAGGAATAGTTGCCTTACGTAATCCCGGAATGGAAGCACAGCATATTGATGTGAAGTTAGATCCTGCACACGGGATGAATCCGGCGGCAAGCTCTTTGGTGCTGGAAAGGGTTTATCCGAATCATTGGATTGCACCACATTTGTATGCAGCAGGTGCAACCGTTACTTTGCCTTTGAAAGGATATGAATCTGCAATATATGAAGTATATCCTGTTGATTCTGCACGTCGTCCTTTATTAGCCGGTGTGACGTTTAAGGAACATGAAAATAAAGGAAACGCTTACCAAATAGATATTCTAAAACCTATAGGAAATATTCATCTTTTGAATCCTCAGCGTGTGACGTCAGTAAAAGTAAATGGAGAAGAAAGAACGCCTTTAGATCTTAAGATTCCATTGCTAAACCGAAAAAGGTTTCATCATTTTACCACAAGTTTTAATGGGGATAACTTAAAGGTTAAGTTGAAGTTTGGTGATGAAATAAAGTTACCCAGATTGGTAGTGATGCTGCATCCTGATTCCATATATCGGGGAGAAGCTTTGCCAAAAGGGGCTTTAGCTCTTGATGGAGAATCGGTAAAGCCTACAATACAGGAGCAAGATGGAGTCTGGAGCGTTTATTCTTATCAACTGGATGATAAAAATGTTTCCGGGAAGCACGTTTTTAATTTTGATATCGAACGTAATGGAGAAACTAACGAATGGAAAGGAATGGTTGAAGTCTGGTTAGTCAGTCAAAAGAAAATACAACCTATTTCGGTTTCTATGACTACTAAAAATAAAATTGATGAACAATCAATGCCGCCAAGTCCGTATGAAAAAGATGCAGTTAGCATGCAGGTAAAACTCGGGGAAGGAGCTATTTCTCTTTAAAAAAATAATGAATGCCTATATTAAAGTAAAAATTGGTAGTTGGAGCGGCATTATAATACCTTCCGCCGAATGGGTTGATATCATTTCCTAAACTGTATTTTTCATTGAGTAAATTATCACCGCCTGTTGAAAGTTGGATACCTATTTTATTGCTTATTTTCTTATGATAATCTAATTTGAAACCCAATAAGTTATATGCGGAAGCATAAACATTATTTGCGTCATTTAAGGGGATTTTAGAAGTGTGCTGAAATGTAATATGCGCATTGAGCCCTATCTCTGATTGCAAGTCTAATCCGCTAGCCAGTATGTAAGAGGCGGTTCCGGGAACGCTATTTCCGGAATAATCTTTTTCTCCCGAGTAATAATCTTTATAACGGGCGTTAAAGATTGTTTGACTAAACCAGGCATGTATATTGTTGAAAAAGTGATTAGGGTTTTTATAAATATTGTAGTTGGCATATATTTCGAAACCTTTTTTTGTCATGCCGCCGGCGTTTACAAAATAATCAGCTCCGGTGCTATCATTTCTCTGCGAGATACTTTGACTCAATTGCGTGATATAGGCACTTGCTTCATAATATAATCGTTGGTGAAGGACTGTGCCTTTACTGCCCAACTCATAATTTATCCCCTTCTCCGCCTGTAAATTTTTATTCAAAATGTTAGTTGAAGGTAGAAGCTCGGGAACAGTAGGTGGGGAAAAGCCTTTAGATATATTGATATAAAATAATAAATGTGGATTAATTTTTTTTGACAGGGCAATTCGAGGTAATGTGATTAAGGGATAGGTCTTTTCAAAGGTTGTAGCTACTCCGGGATAAAGTTTGGTGAATGTTAGGGATTGATGATTTAGACTCAACGCAGTTGTTAAATCCCAGTCATGAGGAAATTGCCATTCTCCTTGTACGAAAAAAATGCTGTTAAATTGATTGGTACGGTTAATTAGCTGTAGTGTATCTGGTCTTCCCTTATGATTTCCAAAATCTTTTTGGCTAAAGTATCCTTGTTGAACTTCTGCGCCCAGCCAGTAGTTACTTAATACAACATCTCCCGAGTGTGTATATTGGAAGACGGTTCTCCCGCCGAAATGAGGTTCTTTTCGGAGTTCATAGTTTCGTGTCGTTGGATTTGTAAAATCGGTATATGTACCATAGAGTACAGTGGTGTTTTTTAAATAGGGGCTAAATTGATAAGTATGTTCTATACCTGCCACAAAAGCTTTTTGGTAAACAGCAGCTTTGCTTTCTTTGGCGGATGGCTGACTGCCGGAAGCCGGCCGGGAAGCTTTAGGATGCTGCATGTATTGATTTTTGGTAAGCGCACCCGGCGTTTGGTAAAATAGATTAGTATAATGGAAAAAGGCATTGAGTGCTTCCTTGGAATTTATTTTTAGACGCGTATTATAAGAGGCAGTTTGTCGTTTCATGGAAGAGTGATTTCGATAACCGTCTTTTCTTAAATCTGAAAAACGCAGAATGTTTCCATTTCCTTTTTTGCCCCAGGCAACATGAGCGGTTCTTTTTTTAAGACCAAAACTCCCTCTGCTAATTTGCATTGTAACTTTATTGGTAGGAGAAGCCGCTTTTGAAAAAAGAGGACCTTTTATAAGCATCACACCCCCGATTCCTGCACCATATAAGCTACCGGAAGGACCTTTTATTATTTGAACAGTACTATAATCATCAAAACTTAATTGATTGAGATAAGTATTTCCCCCCGGATCGGTCAATGGAATACCGTTATAATAGATTTTTACGTTTCTTACACCGAAAGGCGCTCGTAAGGAACTTCCGCGAATATTTATCCGCATGCTGCCCGGAGAGCGTAAATCCATATGTACACCGGGAACTGCATTCATTGCAGAAGCAATATTGGTAGGCGAATAACGATTTAGATTTTGAGTAGTGATATAAGAAATGGCGGCGGATTGATCCGATAATTTCTTATTTTGATTAAAAGCAGAAATGACCACTTCTGATAATGGTTTTCCAACAAACACAGAATCTTTATCACTGTATTCATTTGTTTGAGAAAAAGCTTGGTGAATCGAAAAGAGTAGTATGAGAAGTAATAAATATCGCTTATTGGAAAGAAACAGGTTAATCATCGCTTGCTATAGATAAATCGTTTCAAAGATAAGCGCTCTTTTTTAGTAAGCCAAGCCATCCTTTATCTTAATTTCTTTGAAAATCAGATGAGATTGATTTTTGAAAGAGAATAAAATATGTGCGAAGGAGGAGATTCGAACTCCCACGCCCTTTCGGGCACTACCCCCTCAAGGTAGCGCGTCTACCGGTTTCGCCACCTTCGCAATTGGTTAGCGTTGCAAAAATAGGTTCTTTTTTCTTTTTCCAAAAATATAATAGCCTATTTTTGCCACATGGCAAGAAAAACCGGAGACTCCAACAAGAATGAAGAGAAATGGCATAAACGTACTGATATTACGGTAGATGCCAATCAAGAACCACTACGGATAGATAAATTCCTTACTATTCGGCTGGAGCGTACGGCAAGAAGTAAGATTCAAAAGCATATTTCCGAGGGAATGATTTTAGTGAATGGAGATGTTGTAAAATCTAATTACAAAGTGAGGCCGGGAGATGAAATTGAAGTTTTTACTACCAGAGAACCCGTAGATACGCGAGTGATACCGGAGGATATGCCGGTTGATATTCGATATGAAGATGATGACATTATTGTAGTGCATAAACCGGCAGGTATAGTGGTTCATCCTGCCAATGGTCATTATACAGGAACGTTGCTGAATGGTTTAGCCTGGCATCTTGGCTATCGTTCGCAAGATGGCATTACTCCGGAGATTGAACGTTTTGGTTTGGTGCATAGAATAGATAAAGATACCAGTGGATTATTGGTTGTGGGAAAGACAGAGCAGGCATTGAATCATTTGGCTAAGCAGTTTTTTGAGCATACTACCGAACGGACTTATAAGGCTTTGGTTTGGGGAAATTTTGAATCATCCGAAGGGGTAATTGATGTGAATATTGGGAGACATCCGAGGTTTAGAAAGAAAATGAATGCATTCCCTGAAGAGGAGGAAGGAAAAAGAGCTGTTACTCATTACAAAGTTTTAGAAGATATGCATTATGTGTCTCTGCTTCAATGCAATTTAGAGACAGGTAGAACACATCAAATTCGTGTACATATGCAACACTTCAATCATCCACTTTTTAATGATAGTACTTATGGAGGAGATAGAATTAGAAAAGGAACTGTGTTTGGTAAATATAGCCAATTTGTGAATAATTGTTTCAAGTTATTGCCTCGTCAGGCATTGCATGCACAGTCTTTAGGTTTTATACATCCTACTACAGGAGAGAAAATGCAATTTAGCAGTACATTACCTGAGGATTTTCAGGCTGCTTTGGACAAATGGAGGAAATATGTTTCTCGTCTTTAGCGGTCAGACGGATTGGAACCGTCTGACCGCTGTCGCCCAAACTTAGCTCTGAATAGCCTTTAATACTTTTTCTCTTACTGCTTTTAACGGCAGTCTTTCTTGTTCTAAAGAATCTCTGTATCTAATGGTTACTGTTTCATCTTCTTTGGTTTGATGGTCTATAGTAACACAGAAAGGTGTTCCAATGGCATCTTGACGTCTGTATCTTTTTCCGATACTCCCTTTTATTTCTGATTCACATTGAAAATAAGGTTTGCAATCATTAAACAACTCTTTTGCAATTTCCGGTAATCCGTCTTTTTTGGTCAATGGAAGTATGGCCAATTTTATAGGTGCCAGCTTAGGATCAAATTTCATGACCTTGCGAACTTCTGTTTTGTCCGGTTTGTTGGATGGTACTTCTTCTTCACAATAAGCTTCACTTAATACCATCAATATGATTCGATCCAGACCGGCGGATGTCTCAATGACATAGGGGATATAATTTTTATTAATATCGGGGTCGAAATATTGTAATTTCTTTCCGGAAAATTCTTGATGACGACTCAAGTCAAAATCTGTTCGGGAATGAATCCCTTCAATTTCTTTAAATCCTATCGGTAGTTTGTATTCAATATCTACAGCTGCATTCGCATAATGTGCCAACTTGCTGTGTTCATGGAATTGAAGATTGTTAGGATTGATTCCTAAACTCTTATGCCAATTAACTCTTTCTGCTTTCCAGTGTTCAAACCATTCTAATTCTGTGCCCGGTCTTACAAAAAATTGCATTTCCATCTGTTCAAATTCACGCATACGGAAAATAAATTGTCTGGCTACGATTTCATTCCTAAAAGCTTTACCGGTTTGCGCAATGCCAAATGGGATTTTCATTCGGGCTGTTTTTCGTACATTCAGAAAATTGACAAAAATACCCTGTGCCGTTTCCGGACGAAGATACAACTCGTTAGCATCTGAACTTACGCTGCCGACCTGTGTTGAAAACATCAGATTAAACTGACGGATATCGGTCCAGTTTCCTGTACCTGAGACAGGACAAAGGATATTTTCTTCCTCAATCAATTGCTTTAATCCCTCAAAATCATCTTCCTTCAAAAGCGCTTCCATTTTTTGAATTAATAGATTTGCTTGCTCCGTTTTTCCTTTAGCCTCCAGTTTGGCGGCTTTTTCTTCTATAAGATGATCTACTCGATAGCGTTTCTTACTATCTTTATTATCAATCATGGGGTCACTGAAATTATCCAGATGACCGGAAGCCTGCCAAGTGGTAGGGTGCATAAAAATAGAGGCATCTAAACCCACTACATCTTCATGCATTTGGGTCATGGATTTCCACCAATAATCACGAATATTCTTTTTTAGTTGAGCTCCATTTTGTCCATAATCATAAACAGCACTCAGTCCATCATAAATATCGCTTGAGGGAAATATAAAACCGTATTCTTTGCAATGTGCAATTAAATTCTGTAAAGGATTC
>CAZLDH010000064.1:0-15457 GCA_964558275.1 uncultured Chitinophagaceae bacterium | reverse complement strand
CTACCAATTCCCCATTTCCCTCGTTATCTGCCATCACCGAAGTTACATATTTTGCAGCAGGATCAATATAACTATCTATGATAAATACCGGAATCCCCGACCGATTCGCCGCATTAATAGACGGAACAAGTGCTTTAGGATCTAAAGGGTTGACAATTAAGATATCCACTCCTTTTGAAATAAGATCCTCTATCCCTTTTATTTGCTTAGTAATATCGTTTTGTCCATCTACCGAAAAAAACTCCATGTCATAAGACTGCACTTTATTTTCTATAGCTTGCTCAAGAGCTACATAAAAAGCAGCGTTTAAGGAGGGAGAACAATAACCCACTCGAACACCACTCAAGTCCTTTTTACTTTTCAAAGCAGAGGTATGTTCCTGCTTTGTTGTAGCTTGTTTCTTTTCCCCTTGTTCACAACTTGAGGACAAAACAACTACTAAGAATAATAAAGCGCAAGCTCCCCATACGAACAAGGGAGTTGCAGTCATTTTTACTTGACACATAAAACCGATTTTATTATCTGATAGAGTTTATTCAGATAAATATAACAAAACTCCATAAATAATACAGTTTTTGAGCTATTTAGGGGGGGGAGAGAAGATAAGCATTAAATCCTATTATCCACAAATGTCCTAATACTATGCATTGCAATAGATAGATACTCTTTTACTGTATATCTGGAAATACCTAACTGCTGAGCTGCACTTTTATACGTCTTTCCTTGCATCTTGCAAAGTTTAAAAACCCGTTGTTGTTGTGGTGATAAGCGTTTAGCGGCTTGTTCAATTAGCTTGAATTGCCGTTCTTTTTCATTTTTTTCTTCCCTTCCCTGATGGCTATTATCCTCTAGTGGAAAATCGGAGACAGGAAAAGTCTTTTGAAGTCTTTTCAGATAATCAATCGACTTATGATAACTCACTACAAAAATCCAGTTTAACAAAGGTCTTGAAGGATCAATTGAATTCCGTTTTTCCCAAAGAATAATAAAAACATCCTGTACAATATCTTCTGCCATAGTGCGATCTTTCGTAAGTTTTAAGGCATTGAGATAAATCTTATGACTGAATTGGTTATATATCCAGTCAAAGGCTGTCTTATCGTCTTCCTGAAGTCGTTTAACAATATTCACACCATCAATATTTTTCATAACGAGTAGGTTTAGTAAATTTGGTTCATTATTTTAAAATTTTATTCAGCCCTTTTCCTTGAAGAAATAATTGCCGGTCAGCCCAGTTATAATCCGGACAAGCTCCTTTTTGAGAAGCTACAAAAGCTCCTAATATAGAAGCTGTTGTCAAAGACTGATGGACATCTTTTCCCCTAAGTCTTGTTGCCAAAAACGCAGATAAAAAAGCATCTCCACTTCCAACGGTATCTGCCACATCAACCTCAAAAACAGGGCTGTTATAAGTATGGTTTCCTTCATAATAAGTGGCTCCATCTTTCCCTCTGGTAACTATAATACCCGACAAAGAGAACCTTTCCTGAAGCCCATGCACTTTATCTTTTTCAGCTTTATCTTTTATATCAATCCAACGACTAATAATGTCCAGTTCATGCTGATTTAGTTTCAAAAGCTCCGTATTGTTTAAGGCTGCAAGAACCTTTTCGGATTCATAATACGGGGCTCTGAGATTCACATCAAATACACGGTATTCGGATACAGATAACAATTTCTTCAGTGTTTCATAAGAGACGGTATTTCGCATAGCCAGACTACCGAAGACCAGTGTATCGGAATGATGTGCTATCTCTTCGTAACGCTGTTCCCATTGTATAAAATCCCAGGCTACCGGAGCTACAACGTCATAGGTCATTTCAAAATTTTCATCCATCTCAGCCACTACCGTGCCTGTTGGATGTTTCCTATCTTTTTGTAAAAGAGAAGGGGACAGATTCCATTCTTTTATCTTTTGGAGCAATTCTTCTCCTAAATGATCGCTTCCCACACGACTGATAAGCTGGCTTTTGAGTCCCATTTTAGAAAGATGATAAGCTACATTTAAGGGAGCGCCTCCGGGTTTCTTCTCCCCGGAAAAGATATCCCAAAGTACTTCTCCAAAACAAAGTATAGAAAGGTTTCTTTTTTGTGTCATAATGATTGTTTTAACGTTTCAACGTCAATAAAAAGAGAAATATTTTCTGTTATTAGTTAAATTTCAAAACATATTAATTTAATTTCTGGGAAGACTTTTGTACCACCATCTCCGTATTCAAAATAATTTCCTGAGAGGATAAATGATGCTCCATGTTTTTCAATAGAATATTTACAGCTGCCTTTCCCATTTTCACCAGAGGCTGTCTTATATAGGTTATTGGAACCGGAAATAAATCATACGCTTTCGTTTCATCAAAACATACCACTCCCAACCTATCCGGAATATTAATTTTCTTTTTCCTTAAATAAGAAAGCCCTTCAATAGCTACATTACTGGAGCTAAAGAACAAAGCATCTATTGATTGTTCTTGTTGTAATAACTCTTCAATAGCTATTTTTATATCATTCTTCAACCTATTTTCAATAATTTCCTTCACATGATAAGGACTAACATTGGCCCCCAAAGAAGATATCGCATCACAATACCCACGCGTACGCTCCTGCAGGTGTTCCAGCCCATTTTTGTAGTTAATAAATCCAATATTTTTAAAGCCATTATGGATGAGGTGTTTGACCGCATTATAAGAAGCTTTATAATTATCGATCGCTACATAGTTGCCTCCAAAATCTTTAAAGTAACGATCAATCAATACGAAAGGAACATCTTCCTGCTCGAGCATTGCCAACTGCGGCTCAAAGCCTTCAGGAGGAGCAATAATAAAACCATCCACCTGTCGGGACAATAATACATTTACCAGTTCCTTTGCTTTTTCACTACTTTCATCTGCACTACCGAAAATCACCGTAAAATCGCTCTTATCTGCCTCGTCTTCGATGACCCTTGCAATACTACTTGAAAAAGGATTAGCGATATCCGATACAATCAATCCAATTGTTTGCGACTTATTATTTTTTAAACTTTTAGCAATTTGATTAGGTCGATAATTCATTTCCGCTGCCACATTTCTTATCTTCGCTGCCGTTTCTTTACTAATTCTATTCTTCATTCGGTTATTCAGCACATAAGAAACCAACGTCGGAGAGACTCCTACTTTTTTTGCTACATCTTTAAGTAGTACCTTTTTTTTCATCAATAAAGAGGTTGTTTTAACGTTTCAACAACCAAAGATAATAAAAATTTTTAGATTAAAGTTTTTATTTATAAAATTTACATCGAAGCCTCTGTACATAATCCCAATGTATTTTACCTTAATATGAAAAAACTTTAGATAGCTATCTCACCTTTTTATTCAAATAATCCTGAAGTAATTGTGGCGCTATTTTTTGTAATTTTTTACGATAATAAAGCCTTTTCTTCCCATCTCTTATAACAAGATGACATTGTTTTAATAACTTATAAGCATTATAGGCATTATCATGGTTTTCATTAAACGGAGAGAATATATCGTCTTCTATAGAAACAAAGGAAGATTTACCATACAGCCAGGCATAGGCAGGAATCTTTTCTAGTGGATATTCTTCTGCTAATTTCCTAAATTCTTTGTTTGCAACATATTGCAACATCGATTGATCAGGATAATATAAAAAAGCTTGTAAATAATGTTTCTTTGAATTTACACTTTGACCATTAAGCCACTCAGCCTGAGCTAATAGATAATAGTTTTTAAAAGCTTTTGGATATTCTTCGAGAAAAGCTTTCATTAACCCTACTGCCTGACTATACTTTTTTTCCGCTTTAAGTAAAGAAAAAATTTCAACAACTACATCATGATCAAAATAATCTTTCTTTATCATCCACGCCACCATATACAGAAGCAGGTTCTGCTTAACACCATTTAATCGCTTGGGAAAATCATATTTTTTGTAACAATGCAGCAATTCTTTAAATGCTTCCTGTGTATTCTCGCTTTGTTTAAATACAGATAACTTAGTTTGCCAATATTCTCCGATTTCTTTTGCTTTTTGTAAGAATAACTTATCTGCTTCCACTAAAGGCTTTGCCTTTTTTAAAACCTTTAATCCATTCTCCCATTTGAGTTCATTCAATAAATTAATACCAAAAATAAATTCCCCATTTTCAAATAAGTTTAACTGTTCACTCATTTTAGAATTCCTTTTTTCTCATTAAATTATTTCACCCCATGCATTAACCGTTTCAAGATTGGATTTAATAAAATAATAAGCACACCGGCTGCTGCAGGCACAATGAAGAACATTAGGAAAAAGGTAGATAAAGAATATTCCGTTGTTATTTTATCAATCATACCTCCGGTTGTTCCGGCAATTTTATTTCCCACGGCAATGGCAATATACCAAACCCCAAACATAAAGGCAATCATTCTACTCGGAACGAGCTTGCTCACATAAGACAATCCCACCGGAGAAGAACACAATTCGCCCATAGTATGGAAGAAATATGCCAGAACCAGCCATATTACACTTACTTTCATAATTTGCCCATTAGCTCCTTCCACTCCTGATGCGCCCCAAGAAAGGAAGAAAAAACCACCCCCTAAAAGGATGAGCCCGAGTCCATATTTTACAGCAGCGGGAGGATTGTATTTGCTATCCCAAATCTTCGCAAAAACAGGAGCAAAAACAATGATAAACAAGGAATTCAAAATACTAAACCAAGAAGCAGGGATCTCAGGATTTTCTATTGTAAACTGCCTGTAAAGCATATAAATGACAATTCCCCAAATAATAACAAAACTCGTTCCCAGACAAATGTTGGCAATTGCATAATTCCCAAAGGTCTCTATAAATAACTTTATTAATACGTACGTAATAATAGCAAGAGGAATAATAGTTATGAGCGTGTTGACCACATTAAAAACAGTAGCCCATCCCCCTTCCAATATTCGATCGGTATAATTATTAGCAAATAAGGTCATAGAACCACCTGCTTGTTCAAAGGCAGCCCAGAAAAAAACGGTAAAAAAGGCAAAAATAGCCACCGCAATCATCTTATCTCTCAAAATGCCCCGGTACCTTGTTAATCGGCTTATCAGCATGATAAAAAACAACAACAATGCAAACAAAATAGCAATAGTTGAACCAGCCGTGTCAAAAAGCTGAAAATTGAATAAATTCACCCCGCCTATTTTTGAAATAGGATCATTAATAACCCACACTATCCCAATGATCGCACTAATGACAGTCAATACAATATCCAGCTTTGTAAATGGATTTCTTTTTCTCTCTTCCTTTGTCAGAAGCGCCTCATCATCTTCCTCTTTTTCAGAAAACACATCCCCTACTTTATCCTCGGCAGCTGCCAATTCCTGCTGCTTTGCTTTTTTAGGGTTTTTCCCAACAGAACCAAAAATACCTTGTGCAAAATAAAATTGCAACATGCCAAAAAACATAAAAATCCCCGCCAAACCAAAGCCCCAGCTCCAACTAATCATTTCTCCCACATATCCGCAGAGTAAGATGCCCAAAAAAGCACCTGCATTGACCCCCATATAAAAAATCGTAAATGCACCATCTTGCTTTTCCGGTTTCTTTTCATACATCTGGGAAATAATCGAAGTCATATTGGGTTTAAAAAAACCATTACCTGCCACCAACAAAAACAAACCAAGATAAAGCGACCAGTTTGTTTCAACAGCAAGCGAGGCATGTCCCAGCGTCATAATAATAGCACCAATAACTACTGCTGCCCGATATCCTATATGTTTATCAGCAATCCAACCGCCAATAATCGGCGTTACATAAACCAGAGAAGTGTAGGTCCCGTATAATGCTAAAGCTTCTTCTGATGGCCAACCCCAACCACCTTCCAGTAAAGAGGTAGTTAAAAATAAAACCAATATAGCACGCATCCCATAATAGGAAAAGCGTTCCCACATTTCAGTAAAAAACAAGACGAACAATCCTGATGGATGCCCTATTACCGTAGAGCTGAAAAATTTATTGACATCGCTTTGGGTAGCCATTATACTTTAATTTTAATTATAACAAGAGAGCTGTGTTTTACTCATTCTGCACTACAAAAGTAGCTAGGCCGCAGCTTTTTCTTCCCCTTCTGCCATTTCATGCTCTCCTTCTTCAACGCCATGCGTTAAACGATTAATAGGTTTGATAAAAATAATAATAAGAAGTCCGAATAAAACAGTAAAAATAGTTATTCCGGCAAAAGTCTTTAATTCCATCTTTGTTTGTATTTCATCAATAACAAAAATACCTGCATAATTCATTTTCCCATCTGTTACCGCCGTCTTTGCATGTGGATCTATACTAAATTTAAAAGTAGCATGATATGGATCCTGTTTGGTAATATTATTCTCTTTGAGCGTTTGCATAATTTCCCTCTTATCTTCCGGATTTTGAAAAGCGATTAATTCCAATACGGAACGGCCATTAGCAGTATCAACAGCCATAAACTGCCCATCAACAGGATAAAGTGCAGTACTGATAGAAAAATTTTTCTTTTGACTCAGCATATCACCTAAGTCTTTAACATAAGTAGATAACTCAGACTGAGATGTAGTTAACTCAATTTTAGTAGGTTCTCCCTGAGAAAGTTCTCCTACAAGTCCTGCGACTTTATTTCCAAAACCGGTGGCTGCAAAGTATAATCCCATCATAATTGAAGCATATTTTACCGGAGACAGTTTCGTTATAAATGAAAGAGAAACAGGCGAAGAACTCAACTCTCCAATCGTATTAAAGAAATAACACAAGATCAGCCAAAACATCGCAGATATTCCGGCACTCTGAAATTGCAGAGAAGCGAAGACCATAAATAGAAAGCCTAAGCCCATGATAATAATTCCCACCGCCATTTTATATATAGAACTTGCCTGATGACCCTTTAGCTTCCTGGCAGCCCAAAAACCGGCTACAGGAACGGCAAATAGAATAATAAAAATAGGATTAAATGTCAAAAACCAGGGTGCCGGAACTTGAAAATTAAATAAATCAATTAATCTATCCGTCTTATCAGAGGCATAGAGTGTTAATAATCCACCTGCCTGTTCATAAGCTCCCCAAAATACAATTGTCATTAAAAAAGTGATAATAATAACAACAAATCGATCTTTCATAATTTTGGTATCCAGATCCTTGTACATCATTAACATCATGCCCACGACCAAACTAATAAAAATATAAAGCATCCCATAAGCCACAGATTCAGTAAAAACCCAATATAACGACAAGGCTACCAGTATGGAAGTTACAATTAAAGGAACACGCGTTTTAAGTAGGTTCTTAAATAAATCACCAAAACTAGCGCCTTTATTTTTAACTTCTGACGTTAGCCTATTCCCGACGTGTACAAGAAAATGACGTCCCCAAGTATAGATGACCAAACCTAAAAACATACCTACACCTGCCACACCAAAACCAACATGCCAGCCTTTTGTTGTACCAAGCCATCCTACAATCAACGTAGCCATTAAGGAGCCCGAATTGATTCCCATATAAAAAATACTGAACCCCTTATCTCTTCTAATATCACCCTTCTTATACAAGCCTCCGACCATGGTAGAAATATTAGCTTTTAAAAGCCCGACACCAAGCACAATCAAGACCAAGCCTGAATAAAATGCCCACATCGCCTTCACCGCAAGAATACTATGACCCAATGTAAGCAGAATACCTCCTATAAGCACTGTATCTTTCTGCCCCAGCCATCTATCGGCAATAATCCCCCCGGGGATACAAGCCACATACACTAACATCGTGTACCATCCATAAAGACCTAAAGCACTAGAATGAGTCCACCCAAGACCGGGATTTAAAGCAGAGGTTTCCTGAACCAAATATAATACCAGGATACCTCTCATTCCATAATAGGAAAAACGCTCCCACATTTCGGTCATAAACAAAAAATAAAGCCCCACCGGATGTCCCCATAATTCTCGTTGTGATCTTCGTAATGCCTTTTCCATAATAAATAGGTTTTCCACTTATATTCTCAAAAAGAGAATACATGTAGTTATTAATTAATTGTTTTTAAGGGTTTTGGGATAGCTAAAATAACAGACTTCACCAGCTAGAATGAAATCATAGGTTAAAAAAGAAGAATAATGAATATTTTTCAACAAAATTTTATTCAATAACACTACCTCAATTTTGTAATTCGGATGCTAAACTACAGAAAAAAAACCAATCTAAAGGTCAAAACAGATTAAAATTAAAACCTGAACACCAAATACAGGAAAGTAACAGGCTGTTCTATTTTCCCATAAATAATGTGGTAACCAGATAAAAAACGATTGCAGCAATTAGACAAATTACAGCATTCCTACCCTGCTTTTTTCTAACCGCTTGATCTTTTTTATTCATAAGGAACCCCATCAAAGAATAGAATAAGAGCCCCAAAGACAACATCAAAAAGGCAGTAGCAAGATAAAAAACAATTTTCATGTTTGAAATTTTAAATCCAATCTTTTGCCAAAGGTAAGCTACTTTTTAACTTTCACTACTCTTACTTTCCATGCATCCGGTCCTTCTTCCAGATATTCCCAGCGGAAGGGCGCTTTACTTTCTGCTTCCATTTGATAATATAACGGTTTGGGATCGTGATCATTAATAAATTCAAAAGCTTCCCCAACACCTATTTCCGCAAAAGCCTTATAAAACATTTCATGCCTTTCTGTTGGAGGATAAGGACGAAGGTCCATTTCATTCACCACAGAAAAACCATCATCCCCCAAGCCGGATTTTACAGTTTTCGTTAGATGAATAACCACTTCTTTATCTTCTTTCTTCTTATACACCCAATCATGCTGTCCTTCAAATTTACGCATAAATACATGATGAATATCCACCGGGTCATCTTCTGCAATGATTTCCATGACATCGCCCGGCTCCATCATACCATATCGATGAAAAATAACCTGTTTCCAACGTTTTTTATCTACCTTACGCAGATCCATCATGGTAGAAATATCATTGAATTCCCTACCTACAGAATTTTCTGTACGGGTTACTTTTACTTTCCATTTCCGACCTCCCCGATTCAAATATTCCCAATCCACCACATCACCATAAACAGAACGAAATTCATAATAAAGCGGAATGGGATCATGATCATTGATGAATATAAAACTTTCTCCCACCGTCAACTCCTTAAAATCTTTAATTAGCTTCTTATGTCGCTCAATCGGGATCAAAGTCCGTACGTCATATTCCGGTATAGTCTGTTCACTGCTTGCCATCATCTTGTTTTTTTACAAAAAAAGGATATTTCTATCTTTAAATAGCTAAGGTAGGATAAATAAACCAAAGCAACTTCAGAAAATAGGGATTTTATTTTTTGGAGAAGGTACAAGATTACCCAAAATTAGTAACCTTGAATATCGATAGCTTCGAGCATTCCAGCCAGGCACCTCAGTCACCTATCAGCCACCTCGTTCCTTTATTTGTGATAATGCATCTTTTACCTTTTCCGTTGGTTGCCGCCACACCCTATTTTTACACACATAAATCATGGTTTTACCTTTCACTAATTTATCTTTTAACAAAGGCAAATGCTCCTCTTCCCCGCCCATCCATAAAGAAAGTGGAAGAAATTCTTTCTGCATATCCCGACACTTCTGCTGCCATGCTTCTCCCAGAATGGCTATTTCTTGACCTCCATTGCTCATTTCTCCAAGTAATTTTGCCCATTGAGCAAAATATGGTACTGCCGAAGGAATTTCCCTTTGTACGCTCTTCAACATTTCTTTTGACTGCCGAATATAATCCGTCTGATCAAAAAAATTACCCAACTTATACAAAACGCTAGCCAGTACAGAATTGGAAGCCGGAATCACATTATCTTCCACCTCTTTCTTACGGGCAATCAACCTTTCCGACTGATCGGAGGTATAAAAATATAAAGGACTTTTTGAATCCTGAAAATGAGTGATCACATATTGTATCAGTTTATCAGAAAGATCCAGCCATTGTTTATCAAATGTCACCTGATACAGAGAAATATAAGCCTCTGCCAAGAAGGCGTAATCTTCTAACAGCCCGTCAATATGAGCCTTCCCATTCATATAATTACGCAAAATACGACCTTCTTTCTGCAGCATGTTTTGGGCTAAAAATTTCGCATTAGCGATGGCAGTTTGCAGATAATTATCTACCCCTAATGTCTGATAAGCATCAATATAACCTTTCAGCATCAATGCATTCCATGAGACCAATATCTTATTGTCAACCGTTGGAGCGATTCTCTGTTCGCGTATTTTCAGAAGCGTACTTTTAGCCTCTTCCAATATTTCCCTCCATTTTTTCTCCTCTAAACCTTTCTTTTTTGCAAATTCCTCCAGTGTATCGGAAGGATATAGGATATTTTTGTTCTCCTCCCAATTACCGTCAGGCTTAATCTGATAATAGGACAAGATTAGATCTGCAGTTTCTTTCGGAAGAATCTCTTTTATCTCTTCTGCCGTCCACACATAAAACTTTCCTTCTTCTCCCTCACTATCTGCATTGACAGAGGAATAAAACCCTCCGTTTTTATCCATCAATTCCTTTTCTACAAAAGACAAAGTTTCTTCTATGACTTCCTTATAGAGTGGTTGTCCTGTAATCTTATAAGCGTGGGCATAAAGGCTGACCAATTGCCCGTTATCATACAACATCTTTTCAAAATGAGGGGCGAACCAGTAACCATCCGTGGAATAACGTGCAAAGCCACCCTCCAGCTGATCATAAATACCCCCCAACGCCATATTTCTCAAGGTTGTTTCTGTCGCTTCTAACGCTTCTTTATTGTTATGTACGTAGTATTCCTGCAACATCCATTCCCAGGCAACAGGCAATGGAAACTTAGGAGAGCGCTTCAACCCACCCGTTTCAAAATCTACCATAGAAGCCATTTTCTTATACAAAACATCATAGAGCTCTGCTGACTCCCGATGCTCCTTCTCCTTTGGAGCAGGAAACATTTGGTGGGTTGCCACTCCATGTGCAACCGTTTCTGCCTGCGTTTTCAAATCTTCTGCCTTATTTTCCGATAAAGCGACAATCTGTTTCAACAGCTGTAACCACTGCGCTTTTGGTAGGTACGTTACCACATAAAAAGGTTTTCCATCCGGTAGCGTAAAAGCATTCAACGGCCATCCTCCGCTTCCATTCAACATCATGGAAGCATTCATATAAATTTGATCAATATCCGGTCTTTCCTCCCTGTCTATTTTTATAGATACAAAATGTGCATTCATGTATTCTGCTACTTCTTCATCCGAATAACATTCCTTTTCCATCACATGACACCAATGACAGGATGCATATCCTATACTGATAATCAACGGTTTATTTTCACTTTTTGCCTTTTGTAAGGCATCTTCTCCCCAAGGATACCAGTTGACGGGATTATGAGCATGTTCTAAAAGGTAAGGACTGGATTGGTGGATAAGTTGATTAGCATAAGGTGGTTCCATTTTATTCGCTTCTTCTATTGACATGATGTTGACTTCTTTTCAAAGCTACGATTTAATCTATAGAAGGGAAAAATGTTATACCAGAGAACAGGCAGAAAAAAAACAAAGTATTTCCAGCATATTGACGTAAAGAGGGTGGGTATAAGACACCATTCATATCAGGTAATAATTGATTTCGTAAAACCCAGCTACAATCCGAATCACATTTCCTATAAAATTATATCTTTTTACCTCCTTAAACGTTGTTAAATTGAATATAAGCGTTTTTTTGACATGCTGTAAATGGAGGTTGTCACTAGACACTTTCATAATCTTCAGTTTTAGTGATTATGCCTTAATGCATTATCTGTTCATCAAAATTCATAGCATTGAATTCAGAACCGTGTAGAAAACGCCTAAACAAAAACATGAATATTTATCAAAAGTAGGTAAATGACCTTACGGATTTTTTGATAATTATCTTTCTAAGATAGACAGATGAATAAAATTTAGGATAAAAAATGAAGAATGCATTTTTCCATTAAAAATAGTATATTGTACCTTGTTAATTTATTGAACCCCCTGAATGAAAACAGCTTTTTACTTAACCATACTGCCTTATTACAATACCGGCTTCTCTCCATCAGCATCAGTAGTAACCGGTTTACTCTTTTGTGGCGCAATGGGGCTGTTGGCACTTTTTGTCATTTCCTTCTATTTAATCAATAAAAGATCCAGGATATTCCTGTATTATGGACTATTTGTCATTTTAAGCCTTTTTGGAGGAATAATTAACCTCCAATACGATATTGTATTGACGCATAAGTATCAGAAAATGACATCCGCGGCATCTTTATGGTTAGAAGTAGTGACATTGTTAGCTTTTTCTTCGTATTCATTGTTTACCATCAGGTTGTTAGATATAAAAAGCCAACATAAGGGTATCTATCGCTGGATTTGTACCATGGCCTATGCATCATTTACTTATGTTGTATTATACAGCGTATTTTATAACCAAATTGAACAAAATGAAGGTTTATATTTTTTAATTTCCAGAAGTGTTGTGATACTTATGAGCCTTACTGCACTTATATGGCTCATCTTCAAAATTCACTCTCCCGTTAAAGGGCTATTCATTATTGGAAGTCTATGGTATTTGGTGGGGGCTCTTTTTGCCAGCATAGTGCAACTTGTACCCAATCTTCCATTTGAATTTGTTTACCAACTTCGGACGACTATATATTTTGAGATTGGTATTTTACTGGAAATTTTCTTTTTCGGACTCGCCATAAGCTATCGGGTTTATCATTTAAATAAGGTAAAGCAAAAAGAAGAAGAATATCTCAGGGTACAGGCAGAATATGAAAAAAATCTTGCTCAGGCAGAAATGTTAGCCACCAGAATGCAGGTCAATCCGCATTTCATTTTTAACAGCCTTGGCGCTATCAATTTGCTTATTCAAAAACAGGAGCATAAAAAAGCAAGTCAATATTTAATTACCTTCAGTCGTTTCATAAGAATGATTTTAGAACTTCCTAAAAGCCAGACTATTACATTGAAAGAAGAATTGAATCTCATTAGATATTATATCTCTCTCGAAGAAAAAAGATTTGACAACAATTTCAATTTTTCAATAAATAAATCTCATCCGGAACTGGTAAATGAGCTGCTTATCCCCCCACTTCTGCTACAGCCTTTTGTAGAAAATGCCATATGGCACGGGCTACTACCTTCTCCACATAAACAAAAGGAAATACAAATAGATATTATCAAAAAAACATCAACTGTTGAAATCAGTATTGAAGATAATGGTGTTGGAAGAACAAATAACAAGAAAATAAATAGCACCAACAAAAAGAAAAGTTTAGGGACAAAAATAACAAGAGACCGCATTGAGCAATTCAACCGGAGTTATGATTGTCAAATTCATTTAAACATAACCGATAAGAATAAAACCACTCATTCAGAAAAAGGAAGAGGCACAAGAGTCATCTTAACTGTTTCAGACTTACCGGACAAAATTCTTCAATAAAGTAAAGCTATACTTTTCACCATCCCTATTTCAACAAAATTCTAGGGAAAATCAGGATAATATTCATCTTCCATATCGGAATGATGTCCAAACAATTTATAGTACGTCACACCACTGACACTCCCCAATTTTCTCATCTAATATCAGGGGGAGCTTCTCCATTCCCATTATACCAATCCGCCAATCGTTCTAACTCTTCGAGATAAGGCTCCACCGCAGACCAATCAATTTTATTTCGCGTAATACTTTTATATCGTCTAGCATCAGTAGTCTGATCTATCTGTTTCATTTTTTGCCCAGATCCTTGAACACGTCCCTGCTTTTCCTTGATTTGAGCAATGAACTGTTGCTTCTTATCTTCGGGAATATATTCACTTTCTTTAATCTGTTGAATCATGTCAGATAGTCCTTCTTTCATGCTTTGTTCTTGCTTTTCATATCCTTCATTTCTAACCATTTTTTGATGTTGTGCATGCTCTTTTTTATATCTTTCATAGGCTTTTATATTGGCTTCAGCACGAAATACTCTTTCGCGAATTTTATCATATTCATCAGGATCGTACCCTCTGCTTTTTAAGATCTCTGCCCGTTTTTTATAAAAAATCTTTATTTCTCCTCTTTCCAGCGTTTTGTATGCTCCCCGGTGCGCCTTTATTTGCATTTGAAGTTTATCGACCACGATTTCAGTTTTTAGAAATCGGCGTACTTGTTTTTTTGTCAACGCATGTTCCGGTGGCTTAGGGTTTTTGTAAATTTGTGCTTGTAATGCTGTAAAAAGCATTATACACAATCCCATTGTTATAGTATATTTCAGTGTTTTTATCACATTCAAAGGTTTCTTTATAAGGCTCATCCTTTCCCTTGGAATAACTCAAATACTTTGTTTTATTCCCATGATTGCTGTTTCCTTTTTCATTTATAATGAATCGGTTAAAGCCTAATTTTCCCCTCCGCCAAGCTTTCATGGGCAAAAGGGGCGTTTAATTCACCCTTAACCGTTTTCTTAGAAGGAAAATGAGTATCCTTTTCATAAGCGGTAAATTTAAAGGTGGCTTTTAGCATACCATTCTCTAAAGATTTTACCCTAAATTCTCCGCTAACCTTATCAAAGTAATCGCCAAACATATCCATAAACCCGGCGGCTATAACATTCTCCTCTTTAGCTTCAGCCTTCGTTCCCAAAATGTATGTACCGGTCTCTGTAATATCTGTTAGGTCATAAAAAAGAACCCGAATATCCTCATCGTCTTTTCCAAAGCCAGCCCATCTTGCTTCATCAGTGCGGTAACTAAGCACTTTATCTAAGACATATTCTTTTTCTTCTCCAATTTTTACGTTTCCTAATATGCTCTTTTCTTCGGGAAATTTTAACCCCTTAAGAACCGACAAGTCATATTGAGTCATCAGTACTTCTAAGTTTTCACGAACTTGTTTTGGACTTAATGAAGCATTTTCAAGAATTTTTCCTCCTACCATTACCCCCCAATCGCCCTGAAAGACCCAAACAGCACCGGAGTTTGATAACGAGGCGTCTTTAGCCGCCGCACCCTGGAAATATAAAGTTAACGCTCCTTTTTTTACGGTATTGACCTGACCTACCTTTTCTTTAATCTTCTCTTCGTTTATTGCAAGTGGACCATCAGAGACCGGCACAATTTGTATCATTACTTTTGAAAAAATGTCACTCCCTGTATAGACAGCCATTCCTCGGTCTAATTTATTCTGAAAAGCAGTGCGTTGCATATTCGCAAAACTTTCAGGCAGTGCAGGTTCAAATACTTTGAGTACTATATTGTTTAACCCGGTAGTGACAGGATTTTTACTCATAATTTGCGCATCTGCCCGATTTGTGACCATTAAAATTAAAAATAGCGCAAGTAAGGAAATTGTTTTCGTCTTACTTATAGTTCGGTAATTCATTTTTTATATTTAAAAGATTATCACTAATGTTGCGTTAAGATAGTAATAAGTTCTTTGAAAATATTGTAGTTACTAT
>CAZLDH010000063.1:3706-15784 GCA_964558275.1 uncultured Chitinophagaceae bacterium | reverse complement strand
TCATTAGCTTCTAACAAAAAACCAACCCCACAGTTTTAAAAAACCTGTCAGGAATTAACACGACTCTACTAGTATATATTTATTCACTTCACTATCCTAAACATTTCCGATAACACCCGGGATACCGGTAATCCGACTACATTAAAATAATCTCCCTCAATTCGGTCGATGCCAACCAAGCCAATCCATTCCTGAATACCATAGGCTCCGGCCTTATCCAAAGGATGATATTGATCCACATAGTGTGTAATAATCTCTTTGGATAATCTTTTAAAAAATACATTTGTACTGGCTGAAAAAGTCTTCTTTTCGCCCTTATAGCATAAACAGACTCCGGTAATCACCTGATGAACAGCACCCGATAATGACTTTAGCTTAAAGATTGCATCCTCCCTATCTTTCGGTTTCCCCAGTACTTTACTATCCTGCAACACGATAGTATCTGCCGCAATAATAAGCTTATCATTTGCATATTCCTTTCTAACTGCTTCCGCCTTTTTAGCCGCCAAAAATTCGGGAATCATCATTTTTGGCAAACTATCGGGATAAGTTTCCTCTACATCAGAAGTTTTTACTGTAAAGGATAATTCTGCTTCTTCCAGCAATTTTTTACGCCTCGGAGATCCGGAGGCTAAAATAATATCGAGATGTTGAAACATGATTGTATTTTTTGATAGATTCCTGACATAATTCATTGTAGTTTACAAGGTGTTATACTTCCACCCGGTTTCAATTTATTAATGATTTCTCGTTGAAACAATTGCAATAATTTCTGCC
This sequence comes from uncultured Chitinophagaceae bacterium, assembly GCA_964558275.1. Classification (GTDB taxonomy): domain Bacteria; phylum Bacteroidota; class Bacteroidia; order Chitinophagales; family Chitinophagaceae; genus FW021-bin31. The sequence continues at coordinate 15,007 of CAZLDH010000063.1, read as the reverse complement.
TTGGAAAATATTGACGCGTCAATAAACCTATGGTTCTAAAAGGAACAGGTGCACCAAGTGGTCTGATATATTGTTTTTCTTCTTCTGAAAACTGAGTGGTAGCCCAAAAAGGCAACAATGTTTTTCCTTTATTGGCTTTTACGAAGCGAATCAAACTGTTAATGGAACCCGCTTTAAAACTTATATTTAATGTTGAATTAATAGCAGGATTTGATTGACTACATATGTCTAATACTTGTGTTCTCATACAATGTCCTTCTTCCATCAACCAAAAATTTTCCATATTTATTTCTTCTACAGACACCTTTTGTTCTTTTTCCTGAGCGGTATCAAACAGTACAAAAGGCTCATCATACAGAGCATACTCTGCTAACTCACTATCATTAAATGGAAGCGAAATAATCCCAATATCTAAATCACGGGATTTTAATTGATGGGCAATTTCATCAGTAGTAATCTCTATTACTTCTATTTTTAAATCGGGATATTTTTGTGCAAAATCAACTAAAAACAATGGCAATAAAAAAGGAGCAACAGTAGGAATACAAGCAACTTTTATAACACCTTTTATTTCTCCTTTTATTTCCTTGGACAGTTCCTCCAGTTGACCAATCTCATTTGTTATGATCTTTAACCGATCAATTATTTTCTGCCCCCCATCAGTAACCACCATTGGTCTCTTTTTCCTGTCAAAAATGGTAATGCCCAATTCATTCTCAAATTTTAAAATCATCGTGCTCAAGGTTGATTGAGAAATGAAACATTTTTCTGCGGCTGTCTCAAAATGACGACATTCAGCTACTGCAAGCACATATTGAAATTGTTGAATATTCATCTACTTTATAGATATTACTATTGAAGATATAGTTTTTATAGAACAAAGGTAGGTAATAAATTTGCATAAAATAATTAGAAATGGATATAAGACCAACATATTTTTATTTAAAAAGGGATTTGAATATTAACAATATTCATCTACCACATAGATATTAATATCTAAAATATAGTTTTTATAGAATAAATAAACCTATTATATTTGTATTAATTAAAACCAACTACCATGAAAAATAAAAAAGGAAAATGTCCGGTATTTCACGGCACAAACACAGGTTCAGAACAAGCAATAAAAGACTGGTGGCCCAATGCACTTAATCTGGATATACTGGCACAAAATGATCGCAAAAGGAGTCCCTACAATGAGGATTTCAACTACAAAGAAGAATTTGAAAAAATCGACTTGGAAGCTTTAAAATCAGATTTAAAGAAGTTGATGACCGAACAACAAGATTGGTGGCCGGCTGACTATGGTAATTATGGCGGCTTATTGATTCGCATGGCATGGCACAGTAGCGGAACCTATAGAAGAGCAGATGGACGCGGTGGAAGCAATACCGCAAACCAACGCTTTGCACCTGTGAATAGTTGGCCTGATAATGCAGGCTTAGACCGGGGGCGAAGATTACTCTGGCCAATTAAGAAAAAATATGGGAATAAACTCTCTTGGGGAGATCTTTTTGTACTTGCAGGTAATATGGCATACGAATCAATGGGGTTTAAAACCTTCGGTTTTGGCGGCGGTCGCGAAGATATTTGGCAACCGGAGATAGATGCTTATTGGGGACCGGAAAAAGAATGGCTGGCAGCTACTAAAAACAGATATGCCGATGATCAGGACAGAACTTCCCTAGATAAACCTTTAGCAGCCGTGCAAATGGGATTAATATATGTCAACCCTGAAGGCGTTGATGGAAAACCCGACCCGCTTCGTACTGCGCAGGATGTAAGAAAGACTTTTCTGGAGATGTCTATGAATGATGAAGAAACTGTAGCCCTCATCGCCGGAGGACATACCGTAGGGAAGATGCATGGCAACGGCAAGCCCGAAAACGTAGGAGCAGCTCCGGAAGCAGCCGATGTAACAGCTCAGGGATTAGGTTGGATTAATTCAAAAGGAGAGGGAAAACCGGAAAATGCAATTTACAGTGGGTTAGAAGGTGCATGGACAAGTACTCCAAACAGGTGGGATCAGGAATTCTTTTATTTATTGCTCAACTACGAATGGGAGAATGTAGAAAGTCCGGCTGGAGCCCGTCAGTGGGAACCTGTAAGCATTAAAGAAGAAGACAAACCTTTTGATGCACATATTCCCGGAGTTCGAAGAAATCCGGCAATGACAGATGCCGATATAGCTTTAAAAGTAGATCCCATTTATAGAAAAATATCAGAACGCTTTCATAAAGATCCGGAAGCTTTTAATGATGCTTTTGCACGAGCTTGGTTTAAATTAACACACAGAGATTTAGGCCCCAAAAGCAGATACTTGGGAAATGATGTACCTGCCGAAGATTTGATATGGCAAGATCCGGTACCTTCCGGAAACTATTGCTTATCAGAAGACTATTTAGAAGAAGTAAAAAAACAACTATTACAGTCGAGTCTTACACGAACAGAGTTGATTAATACTGCTTGGGATAGTGCAAGAACCTACAGATGTACCGATTACAGAGGTGGTGCAAATGGCGCTAGAATTCGTCTTGCACCTCAAAACAAATGGGAAGGAAATGAACCTGAACGGTTAAATAAAGTGTTGCGTAAGTTAGCCGAAATCCAGAGTGAACTAAGTAAAGAAATGAGCTTAGCTGATTTGATTGTATTGGGCGGAAGCGCAGCCATAGAAAAAGCAGCTCAAGATGCAGGAGTAACCCTAAAAGTACCTTTTACCCCGGGACGCGGTGATGCGACAGACGAAATGACAGATGCAAGCACTTTTGATGTGCTCGAACCCGTTCACGATGGTTATAGGAACTGGTTAAAGGAAGATTTTGATACTTCTCCGGAAGAGCTATTGCTAGCCCGAACAAGCTTAATGGGACTTACAGCACCGGAAATGACCGTTTTGATTGGAGGAATGCGCGTATTAGGCACCAATTACGGTGGAGTCAAGCACGGAGAATTCACCGATAAAATCGGCACATTAACCAATGACTTTTTTGTCAACATAACCGACATGGGAAACGTATGGAAACCGGCAGGTAACAACATTTATAATATAGTGGATAGAGCAACAAATAAAACAAAATGGACGGCTACAAGATTGGATCTGGTCTTTGGCTCTAATTCAGTATTACGTGCCTACTCTGAAGTATATGCACAAGATGACAATAAAGAAAAATTTGTCAAAGATTTTGTAAATGCCTGGGTTAAGGTTATGAATGCAGATCGATTTGATTTAGAAAAACTCAATGATAAAAATTAAAACTATGAATAAAAACAAAGAAACCATCATCCGAAAATTAAATGAATTATTAGCAAGTTATGAGATTCATTATCAGAACTTACGCGCTTTGCATTGGAACATCAAAGGGCAACATTTTTTTGAATTACATGAAAAATACGAAGAGCTTTATGGTAATGCTCAAGAGATTATAGATATTCTTGCTGAAAGGATTTTAACCTATAAAACCACTCCTTTGCATAAATTTTCTGATTATATGAAAGCAAGTGTAATAACAGAAAACGAATATATTTCTGAAGGAACCAAAGGAGTAAAATATATTGTGGACGCACAAAACGCATTACTAAAACTTGAAAGAGAGATTTTTGTATTATCCGATACCGATGATGACGAAGGTACAAGCGCTCTCGTCAGTGATTTAATCCGAGAAAAAGAGAAATCTATCTGGATGTTCAGTGCCTGGTTAAGCAAGTAATAAGAAATGTAACAACACATCGGGTATGTCTATAACAACTAAATGCGACTTATCGATGTGTTGTTTTTTTATGCACTACAAAAAAGCACTAAGTGCAGATAAGTCGTTATCTTTAATACTCAAAAAACACTTCGGTAGCACCAAATCCATATCTGAAATCATGTTGATTGACATAACGCTTTACTTCGGGTGTTTGTTTTAAGATAGCATGAACCTCTCTTTTCAACACCCCTTTTCCGATACCGTGAATCACAATCATAGAATACTGTTTGTTGGCAATCGCTTCATGAAGTGCAGATTGTAAAGTAGAAAGTTGCAACATAAGAATATCGGTTGCATTCATATTCCGAAAGTTATCTGTTAGTTTTTCTGCATGCAGATCTAACTCTTCAATTACATTTCTGGAAATAACATTCCCTGACTGATAGTGATAATCTACCTTTTCTGAAGGTACTATAAAATCCCAATTCTCAGCTTTTTTGTCAGTACACAAAGGATATTGCTTAAACAGGAGATAGGAGAATATTGCTTTTTTACCTGACTCTACTGCAGTCATTTTCTTGATAACCTGCTTTGCTTTCAGCTTCAATGAATAATCAAAAAAACGAAGCATATTTTTTTCCCGATTTACCGGTACCAAATGAAAATAAAACCGAGGATGGTCATTGAGATTTTCAAAAGGAAAATCTTTAATATACAATCGTGAAAAAGGGCGAACTTCAGTATTTATTTCTAATTCAAGACTTTGATTCAGAAATTCTTTAAATTGAACTTCATAAAGAAAGCGGGTTTCATTTACTAAATACAGCTTCAAAGCAGATACCACTTCAAATTCTTCCTCATGATAAACCGGCAATACCGATAAATGAACACCAGTTTCCTTATGTACTTTCGGCCGAATATTTTCCTTAGGGATATCCTCTCCACTCAGTTTCTTAGGTTTCTTCTTCTGTTCCCTCATTTCTCTAAATCGCTTATAGTATGGATATTCAAGCTGATCGGTATATACAGGAAAACGTGTTCCATCCACCTCAACCTCCACCATTTTTCTCCCCAACAACTCCACGACCTCACCTTCTTCACCCGAGTGCAATAAACGAACCGTATCTCCAAGCTCAAATTTCATAACGCAAATTTACGAAACTAGAAGCAAGCTGCCTTCATTGCATTCCCCTTTCCTAATAATTTCATTATCAATCCACATTTTTCTCCTATCCAATATAATAATCCGAATATTTACACTTTCGGGAATAATCTTTGTAGAAGTACTGCTTATAAAATTGTTTAAAATCCCCATTTGCCTAACTTTGCAGCAAAATTGTTATTCTGAAAAGACCTATTAAAATATTATTCATTCTGTTGCTGTTTATCTTGGGGATATTTGTCTCTCTGGCGCTGCTGATTAATGTAACTCCGGTTCAGAATTTCATAGTGAAACAAGTATCCGAGAAACTTTCTCAAAAACTACATACCGAAGTGAAGGTCAGGCATGTAGATTTCAAGCTATTCAACACTTTTCAGCTGGAAGGAACCTATGTTGAGGATCTAAAAGGAGATACGCTCCTATATGCAGAAGAACTTGATGTAAATATTAACAATTTCTTTTTTTTACGGGATCAAGCCAAGCTTTATTATCTGGGAATGAAAGATGTAACGGTAAACATGGAACGACAAAAGAATGATTCCACCTGGAACTTTCAGTTTATTGTAGATGCATTTTCTAACCCCAATAAGTCAAAAAAAGCAACGCCAAATATTTCATTAAAAAAGATTGAGCTGAAAAAGGTTCATTTTAATCAAGTCGATCATTGGAAAGGAAAAGAAATGCATATCTCTGCAAAAGACATTCTTATTCAAACCGATAAAATTTCTCTCCCGAAACATATTGTTCATGTAAACAACATACAGCTAAACCAGCCTTTATTCGTTCAGGTAAAAGACAAATCCAGGGCTGATTCCATCTCCCGTCTCATTGAAAATCGTACAAATAAAAATGAAGAAGACACCTCCGATTTAAGATGGAATACACAACATTGGGATATACAAATAGGCACAATTAATTTGAACAATGGAGCTTTTGTTATTGCCAAGAAACACCATCATCAACTTAAAAAATATTTTGACCCGGATTATATTGCTTTTCATAATATCGATGGCACGCTAAAGAACACCCGGTTTGAAAAAGATTCTGTCATTAGTCTTGTTGATATTACAGCTTTAGGAAGAGGCGGAGTGAAAGTCAGAGAATTACACGGAAGGTACAAGATGTCTCCGATCACTATTGAGGTCTCAGATCTTGATTTGAGATTAAACCAAAGTCACATCACTGATTTTTTTGCATTACAATTTAATCAATTCGGAGATTTAGGAGACTTTACGACCAAAGTCACTATGGTCGGAGACTTTAAGAATAGTTATGTCACCTCTGGTGACATTGGCTTCTTTGCTCCTACCCTCAAAGACTGGGAACAAAGTGTTACCTTAAACGGGTTTGTATCCGGAACACTTAATAAATTATCTAGTGATCACTTTGAACTACAAGCAGGAAATTCTTCCTCCTTAGAAGGAAACTTCACGATGTCCGGATTGCCTGATGTTTACAACACCTTTATTGATTTTCAAATTGAAAATTTAAAAACGACGGGACAAGATATCCAACGATTTTTGCCTTTCCTTAGTAATAATACTACAATCAATTTAGATTCACTGCACACCATACAATACCAAGGCAGCTATTTTGGATTCATTTTCGATTTTGTTTCCTATGGAGACTTTAGTACAAATCTGGGTAATCTACATACAGACGTAAACTTTAAATTCGGACCACAACACATCCCGCCCACTTATTCAGGACAAATTTCATCCACAGCATTTAATATTGGTGCTTTAATAAACAATAATGCTATTGGTCGGGCTGCATTTAATACCCAAATTAAAGGAGCAGGATTTTCCTTGGCTACAGTCAACACCAGCCTGGATGGAGATATCGACCTTTTGGAATTTAAAGGCTATCCCTACAACAATATCCAAGTTGATGGCAGATTAAAACAAAAATTCTTTCAAGGACAGCTAAACATTGCAGATAGCAATCTAGCCTTAAATTTCAAGGGAGATATAGATTTCAATAAAGATACACCAACATATAATTTTGTTTCAGACATCCAAAAAGCAAAATTACAAACCCTCAATATCACAAAGGACTCTATTGCTTTCAAAGGAAAATTGAATTTAAATCTAAGAGGGAACAATATCGATAATTTCCTTGGGGAAGCCCGTTTATATGATATTGATTTATATAAAGATGGAAATAGGATAGCCTTAGATACACTCGCCATCAATTCAAGCATTAAGCCAAATAATGAGAAACGCTTGACGATTAGCGGAAATGGTTTCAATGGATATCTGCAGGGGCAATATACGCTTTCCAAAATACCTGACGCAGCCATACACCTGCTTGACCATTATTTTCATAATAAAATAAAAGCCCCCGGAGATAAAGATTTGAATAGTGAATTTGAATTTGCGTTCTCTTTCAAAAACCTGGATTCTGCAGTTCACACCTTTTCTCCACAAATTCCACATCTTAATGGAGGTGAATTACGAGGTTATGTCAATATGATTAAAGATTCTTTTTATCTTAATTTTAATCTCAATCAAACCGGTTATAAACATTATACTTTTAACGACATCAGAATTAATGCCATAGGAAGCCCCAAAAATCTAAAAATAAATAATATTATTGGAGAAATCTACAATGATGACAGTTTAATTCTGCCCAGAACATCCATAACCACATTTTCACAACAAGACACTTCCACCATCTCTTTAAAAACCTCAGGAAATATTGCCATCAACAAAGCAGACATCAAGTTAAAAATGGCATTTTTAAAAAACGGATTCTACGCTAAATTTTTACAATCTGCTATTTCTTTAAACAATAAAAAGTGGCAGATATCCGCAAACAATGAGATTAGAATACTACAAGACAGTATCACTATTCATGACTTTGAATTATCGCACAATAATCAACAAATATCACTTACTTCCCCACAGGATCCAACATCGAAAAATACTTTTTTTGTAAATCTTAAGAATCTAAACATCAATGATTTTAGTAAGATTTTTATTCCCGATATCCATTTAGAAGGAGTCGCAAATGGAAATTTTGAAGTAAATCATCCATTAGATACTATGAAAATAAAGGGTAAACTTACCGCTACTCACTTTCGTATAAATAATGATTCTATTGGTAAATTTACCACTTCTACTTTTTATAATGAGCAGAAAAGCACTTTTAAATGGGATATTAAAAAAACAAATAACCCCGAAAAGAACTTTCAAATCCAAGGAAAGGTAGGACTTGGAGACAATTTAGAACTTCAGGGAAATTTTGATCTGAATCATACCAATATCGCCTTCTTAAATAAATATGTTGATGGTTATGTTTCTAACCTGGATGGGAATGTTACCGGTGATTTAAAGTTACAAGGCGATCGAAAACATCCACAACTCATAGGAGATATTAAACTAAACGATGCTCATTTTCTAGTGGATTATACGCAAGTAAGATATAGCATAAACAATGAGACTATTCGGTTTGAACCGGACGAAATAAATCTAGGTTCCATTGTTATCAAGGATTCTGCCGGGAGAGTCGGTGTCATCAATGGCACCGTCAAACATCAAAGTTTTAATAATATCTATTTTGATGTAAATATGCAGACACAAGGATTAGAACTTATTAATACCTCAATTACCGATAACCCTGTTTATTATGGACACGTAGTTGGTGCCGGACGTATAGATTTTTCAGGACCACTTACAAACATGAAAATGGTCATCAATGCAACTCCATTGGAAGACACGCATCTTTATCTCCCATTAACAGACGATAAAGATATAGGGAACCATGACTTTATCGTTTTTAAAAAATATGGAGAGGCGCTTTCCGAACCGAAAGACAAACATAATACCAATCTGAGTGTTAAGCTCTTTGCCGATATAAACCCTAAGGCACAAATAGATGTCATTGTAGATCCTACCAGCGGAGATTACATTACCGCTGCCGGAAATGGAGCACTTCAAATCAATGTAGATTTAAATGGCGGATTTAATATATATGGGAATTATGCCATTACAGAGGGGAAATATGTATTCTCTTTCCGCGGGTTATTAACCCGTGAATTTGCTATTGATCAGGGCAGTTCTATCACTTGGAATGGAGATCCATTCAATGCAAACATCAATATCACTGCCATTTATCATGTACCCGGAGGCGCAAATCTTTACAACCTTATTGCCGGAGACGATGCGGCAATGGCAGGACTAACCAATGAAGACAAACGATTATTACGTCAGCGGGAAAATATTGACGTCTATTTGTCACTTAAAAACTCCCTCCTGCATCCGGACATTACTTATGATATCCGAATACCTGATGCAAGTATTAGCGCCAGTAGTTTAGCTATGACAAAATTACAAGAAATCAGACAGAACCCCAATACGCTCATTAATCAGGTAGCCGGACTATTGGCAGCAGGGCAATTTATTCCTATTACTTCAGGGACTACCTCCTCAAATATTTTACGAAGTAGTGGTCTAAGTAGTGCAGGGCAATGGGTCTCCTCTCAGCTTACCGGAGTACTAAATAATCTTTTTGGAGACGAGTTGAATGATTTAGGAGTGAGCTTTAGCCTGGATTATAATACTTACTCAGCCATGGGAAACCAAGGAGGAGATATCTTTAGAAATGATGTTCAGGTGAATATGAGTAAAAGTTTATTTAATAATAGAATACAACTTAAAGTAGGTCCTTCTATTAACTGGGGACGAACAAGCACTTCAAACAGCACAAATAATAGTTATTTTGCAGGAGATTTCCGCTTGGAATACTTAATAAATCCTAGTGGGCAATTGCGTTTTGTGGCTTTTAGCCGAAGCAATTACAATATTCTGCTTAATCACAACCTCACAAGAGCCGGTATTGGCCTTTCTTACAGTCACCAATTCAATAAATTATCTGAACTATTTATGACTAAAGAGGAGAAAGCAAGACGCGATTCTGTAAGAGAAGCTAATTTTGAAGAATATCTTAAAAGAAATATCAAGGAAGAAGCGCTACCTTATAACCTACCTAAGATACCTCCTGCCCCTCTGGTTTTACCTAAAAAAAATCCGGTACTAAAAGAAGATGAATAGATATCGAAAATGAATGAACATTATTTCACTTTTTTTACATAATATCTACCCTATCTCATAATATGAAAATTCATTACCTTCGTTTCTACCATGGGAGAAATAAGCTTAGGAGATGCATTAAAAGAATATTTACGGAAAAGTCCTTTTCGTAAGCAAATGAATGAAGTTCGTATCCGAACCATCTGGGAAAAAGAAATGGGAAGTACGATTGCTAAATATACCCGTTCTATCCGTCTATTCAATGGCCAACTCATCATTCAAACAGATATAGCCCCTTTAAAACAAGAATTATCCTATTCTAAAGATAAAATTAAGCAACGGCTCAATAAAGCACTGGGAGAAAAGCTAATAAAAAATGTGATTATAAAATAATATTCAAAAGTTTGGTATCCTTTAATTTATCACCGCAATACAATTCTTGGATCCAAAGCGGCATATAACATATCCGCCAAAATATTTACAAGCACAAATAAGATAGCTATTACCAAAAGGCTACCCATTACCACAGGAAAATCAAACTTCATCAATGCATCCACTGTAGTTTTTCCTATACCCTTCCATCCAAAAATATATTCTACAAAAAATGAACCTGCCATCAGACTGGCCATCCATTCCGTAATAGCAGTTACTACCGGATTTAAAGCATTCTTCAATGCATGTTTAAACAAGACCATATTCTTCGTCAATCCTTTTGCATAAGCCGTTCGAATATAGTCCTGATTTAAAACGTCCAACATAGCACTACGTGTAAGCTGCACGATGATAGCCAAAGGGCGGATACCCAAGGTTAAGGCAGGCAATATAATATTTTTCCAAGATACAGTTCTCCCATAAAACGGATTAAATTCAAACAAACTTCCTGTCATTTGCAAATGGGTCCAATCACTCAAAAGATAACCAAAAATATAAGCGATAATAATCCCTGTAAAAAAGGAAGGAGCAGAGATGCCGATAACGCTGGAAAAGACCGCACCCGTATCCATCCATGTATTTTGTTTAACTGCCGCCAATATACCCAAAAGCACCCCTACAATTGTAGCGAAAAACATAGCTACCAGTGCCAGAATGATTGTGTTCGGTAAAGTCTCCATCAGAATATTCCAAACTTCCTTTTTACTCTGATAAGATCTTCGCAAATACGGATACTTCAAAACCAGCGACCGCTGCTCCGAGAAATGCACCAATGACACATGGGCTCTTTTCTCCTGAAGCGGATACGATTTATCCAGAATACTCACCGGCGAAAGGTCATTCAAATAAAGTAAATATTGCAGATAAAGCGGCTTATCCAAATACAACTGATGTCGTACATTTTGTAAAGATGACACATCTGCACGCTGTCCGAGCGTGAGTCTTGCAGGATCAGCAGGTAGCACATTAAAAAGAAAAAACA
>CAZLDH010000063.1:0-3696 GCA_964558275.1 uncultured Chitinophagaceae bacterium | reverse complement strand
AACGCCAAAAATGACGAAAAAACCATACCCTATTTTCCTCATTAAATACCTTATCAATACTTAAGAATTAAACGTCCGTCTTTGGGCGACGGAACCGCCCCCGACGGCAAATCCATATAAGACCATTTTCCTTTAATAACGCCTTCCTTTATCAAAATCAAACAAGGATTTGAACGAGCAGCAGTTTTAATAACCACGCCATCCATTTGTAAAAAAGGGAAAGTCAATTTATTTTTTTGCTTAAACGGATCTACTTGTTTTTGTATAGAAGATGTAATCCCATAAATAGGGATATCAAAGCGATTGCAATCTGCTTGCAAATGTTGTATCTTTTTTTGCCAGCCATCTTCTGCCTCACTTGTTTTCTTTACAAAAAACAGAAAGGTATATCCTTCTTTATTTAAGATTTGTTGGGTAAAGCTATTCCCTGCATAATCAGAGATAGAGAAATCAGCAATAACAGGTTGAGCATTTCCTTTTTTGATTAATTTATCTTCTCTGCTCACAAAATGCCAAGCTGTATCTTCCCATGGTATTTCATCTTCTTTAAATTCTTTTTCTTCTCCATCTTTCTCATAGGTAAACACCATTTCATATTGATCAGGAGTGGCTCCCGGAGGCACTTTCATTAATTGAGGGATATTATTTCCAATCTTATAAGGCAAACAATCTACAATGGACAAGTGACGAAGGACATATCTTTGAAAACCAAAAGAGAAAACAACTACTGCTATCATAAGCAACCAGGTAAAAAAGCCACCCAAAAAAGGTTTAATAACTCGTCGCTGTTTATACAGAAAAAAGATAAGCACCAGCAATATAAGATCCTTTGTAAAAGACATTCCTGCTGTCATCGGAATACAATCTCCAAAACAACCACATTCAGTAATTGCCCCACTTAGATAAGAGAACCCGGTAAGAAAAGTAAAAAAGATGATTAATATCAAAAGCAAAGGGCCAAAAACACGCATCTTAAATCCCAATAACAATGCTACACCGGCAATAATTTCGAAGGCAATCATCACGATGGCAAAAGTCAATGCCGCAGGTACAAGAAAAGTCAGATGTAAAACATGGAAATATTCATCCATTTTATAACTCAAACCCAAAGGATCATTTGCTTTGATAAGACCGGAAAATATAAATAACAGACCTACCAATATTCTAAAAGCAATTATAAGAATCTTTTTCAATTGACGCATCCCCATTCAGAATTTATAAAAACAATATTTTTTTAATCTTATTTCTTATTGGACAACACAAAAGAAATTCATGTTACCAAAATAACTATGCGGTTTGTTCCTCTGACATTTTAATAAGCGCAAACAAAGCATAATTCACAATATCGGCAAAATTTGCATCCATACCTTCCGAAACCAAGGTTTTCCCTTTCTGTGCAATAATTCGCCGAATACGTTGCAATTTAGACAAAATTAAATCCACCATGGATTCCTGTGTCATTTTCCGCCATGCTTCTCCATAATCTGTATTCTTTTTCAACATCAATGACCTTATCTCATCCGCCTTTTCCTCATATAATTTTGTTGCTTTATCCGCAGACAATTCCCATTCATCATCTTCCTGAAGCACCAGCTGTATCTGAGCAATAATACCATAATTGGCAATTCCTCTAAACTCATCTTCTATATTCTCATCAATAACCTGCGTTCCGGTTTCCTGAATATTTCTGATTCTTAGCCCCTTAATCATAATCTGATCCGCTATTGAAATAGGACGCAAAACACGCCAGGAAGTTCCATAATCCTTGCTTTTATTTTTGAATATATCAACACATTGTTGTAATTCTTTATCATATTGTTGTATCGTCTGTTTTTGCTTCATTCTTATTTCATTAAATTTGCCCTATCAATTTAAAACAAAAATGTCAGTCAAAAATACATTAATAATGCCTACTTTTTCAATGAATGTAGGAGGAAAATTAATTTCTATTAATAAACCCATGATTATGGGGATTATCAATGTAACTCCTGACTCTTTCTATGAAGATAGTAGATATGAAACCCAAGACCTTATTTTAAAAAAAGCAGCTCAAATGCTGGAAGAAGGTGCTGATTTTATAGACATAGGAGGACAAAGTACGCGTCCCGGTGCACGTTTGCTCTCAGCCAAAGAAGAAAGAGAACGCATAATCCCTGCCATAAAAACACTTTTAAAAAAATATCCGAAAGCACTTCTATCTATTGATACTTATCATTCAGAAGTGGCAAAAGCCGCTATTGAGCATGGTGCCGTTATAATCAATGATATTAGTGCCGGAGAGATGGATAAGAAAATGATTCCCCTGGCGGCAAAACTGAAAACGCCTTATATTGCCATGCACATGAAGGGCACCCCTGCCAATATGCAAAAAAATCCAACATACAATAATGTGGTGCAGGAGGTATTTGATTATTTTATTCAAAAATCCTTTGAATGTAGGGAAGCAGGAATTAAAGATTTAATTATTGACCCGGGATTTGGATTTGGCAAAACCCTTGCTCACAATTATCAACTATTAAACCACCTCCAAATTTTTCATCAGCTCTCCTGTCCGCTCCTGATAGGGATGTCACGTAAATCAATGATATATAAATTGTTAAAAAATGATTCAAAAGAGGCATTAAACGGCTCAAGTATCGTAAATTTGTTGGCAATTCAACAAGGAGCTCAAATCTTGCGTGTGCATGATGTAAAGCCTGCAAAAGAATTATTAGAAATTTGGCAATTTACTATGAAAAATGCATGATTTTTGTTATATTAGTTTTTATAAAAAATATTTACTTCAGTGATTGAAATTTGGGGATATAGTTTTCGTTGGCTAAACATCCTTGACGTCCTTATTGTCCTTTTCCTTATTTATCAACTTTACCGAGTTTTAAAAGGGAGTATTGCCTTTAAAATATTCTGGGGTATTGTTGTTATATATATAACCTATCTTATTGTTCATGCATTGAGAATGCCCTTGTTATCTACTATATTGGATAACTTTATTCGCGTAGGTATTCTTGCTATCATTATCATTTTCCAACCGGAAATTAGACGCTTCCTGCTGATGTTGGGGGAGAATATTCCTTTTAGTGAAAATAATATTTGGAAAAAACTTTTGGCTTCGGAAAAAACAAAAGGTTCTGCAAAACGGGATAAAATCATCCGGCTTATTACTATGGCAGTAAGCAATCTCGCTAATACTTACACCGGAGCCCTAATCATAATTACAGACAATTACGATTACAAATTAAAGTTTAATACTTCTTCCGGCGTGGCTATCAACGGACTACTTTCTGCACGGCTATTGGAAACTATTTTTAAGAAAAACAGCCCATTGCATGATGGTGCGGTGATTATTTCTACAGGCAAGATCGTAGCGGCTAAAGTCGTTTTACCGGTATCTAAAAATCCGCATCTCCCCAAAAGAATTGGTCTTCGACACCGCTCTGGCGTAGGGGCTAGCGAACAAAGTGATGCATTATCTATCATCGTGTCTGAAGAGCGTGGAAATATTTCCTATGCTAAAGAAGGCGAATTACATATGGATGTATCTCTGGAAGAACTCAAAAAGCAAATCAATGCGAAGTTATCTAAGGATGATGATGTGTGAGGTATGACCGGAGGGGCTGGGGATTATCTGTTGTCGGTTTTCGGTTATCTGTTATCTGTTATCTGTTATCTGTTATCTGTTATCTGTTATCTGTTATC
>CAZLDH010000062.1:0-15911 GCA_964558275.1 uncultured Chitinophagaceae bacterium | reverse complement strand
ATTGCCCATGTATAAAAGAGCAAAAATGGGTATTGGCTATTTACCTCAAGAAGCGCAAGACTTTAAAGGTTCCGGAACGGATTGGCAGGATGAAATATACAGAACGGCCCCGGTAAGCAAAATCAACATCGATATTGCCGGGGGCGGGGAACATTCCACCTATGATGTATCCGCAGGCTATATCGATCAAAAAGGAATTCTTATTAACACCGGCTATAAAGCATTCAACATTCGCAATAAGAATACCTTTACCCTCTTTAATGACAACGTTAAATTGGGAAATACGTTCCTTGTTAAATCAGGAGACAAAAAATACTCTGACTTCACTATCACGGATGCGCTAAGGGAAAACCCCTTAATTCCGGTTTATGATAAAGATCAACTCGGTGGTTATGCAGCTTTTGAGCCATGGATGAAAAACATGTCAAACCCTGTAGGTTACAACATGCTCCATGATTGGCATACCTACCAAACAGACATTCTTATTAATGCTTTTGCTGAAGTTAATCTTGGGATAAAAGGTCTAAAATATAAGTTCAATCTGGGACTTAACAGAACCACAGGAAGGAATTATAAGTACAACAATGCTTATAACTTCGGTTCCGGTATTGTTAAATCATCTATTGCAGAAAATGCATTCTTTAACAAGGAATGGCTCATAGAGAACACGCTTCATTACAACCGTACCTTTGGTAAGCACACCCTATCTGTCCTATTAGGATATTCCGCGCAAGAAAATGCCAATCGAGGATTCTCAGCGAGTAGAAAAGACATTCCTAAGGGAACGGATGTAATTAGCGCGGCATCTCCTACAGAACAAAGTACCTCAGGTAGCCTGCAAGAACATTCTCTAGTGTCTCAGTTTGGCAGGATCATGTACAGCTACGACTCTCGTTATTTATTTACAGGATCCTTACGTAGAGACGGTTCTTCTCGCTTTGCAGAGGGACAACGTTATGGCGTATTCCCTTCGGTTGCAGTAGGCTGGAATATTATGAATGAAGATTTTTTCTCCTCCTTACAAGATAAAGTAAATGTTTTAAAATTAAGATTGAGCTGGGGTAAACTGGGAAATCAAAATATTGGGAACTACCCTACGCAAAGTACAGTAACCACCGGTATTAATTACTTGCAGGGAAAGGGTAGCAGTGTATCTTGGTGGCAAGGTGCCAGCACAGGTATATCTTGGGTATCCCCCAAAAATCTTACCTGGGAAGAAACCCAAACCAGCAATATCGGACTAGATGCTGCTTTCTTCGATAATAAATTAACGCTGAGTGCAGATTATTATATCAGAGAGACCAAAAACATCTTACTAAGTATCAACATGCCGCCATCGGCAGGCCTGGGCGGAGCTCCAACTTTAAACGCGGGGACAATAGAAAATAAAGGGTTCGAAGCACTTCTAAATTACCGCAACTCCGCAGGAGAATTTAACTACCATTTCGGGCTCAATCTTTCCAGCGTAAGAAACAGGGTAAAAGCTGTAACCGTTGGTAGTATCCAAGAATTTGGAGGATACAATCCCCACAACGAAGGCACCATCACCTGGGCCAAAGTAGGCTACCCCATTGGAGGATTCTGGGTGATACAAACAGATGGTCTCTTCCAAAGCGATGCTGAAGTCAAAGCACACAAAAATTCTAAAGGAGAAGTCATCCAACCGAATGCAGCTCCAGGAGACATTCGATTCATTGACGCCAATGATGACGGACAAATCTCTGCGGATGATCGCCAATACGTAGGAAGTCCATTCCCCGAGTTCGCCTTCGGATTCAGAGCCGGATTTACCTATAAAGCCTTAGACTTCTCCCTATTTTTTGATGGCATGAGCGGGAATAAGATCTATAACTATACCAGAGCAAGAATTGAATCAACCAATGAGATCATCAACTTCTCTACCCGTTTACTGGATTCTTGGACTCCTTCAAACACAAACACGAACATCCCCCGATTTACTCAGAAAGACCCGAATAAAAACTGGCGTCGTTCTAGCGAACGCTGGATGGAAGACGGCTCCTTTATTCGCTTAAAAACCTTGGAAATTGGTTATTCTTTAGATGGTGACCTACTCAATAAAATCGGCCTAAGATCCGGCAGAGTATATGTTTCCGGTCAAAACCTATTTACAATCACAGATTATACCGGATACACTCCCGACTTGGGACAAAATAACGGAGAACATGGTGGTGGTGCAGGAACCATGACCCGAGGCACCGACCACGGACGTTTCCCTCTAGCCAGAATGTTCACAGTAGGCTTGCAAGTAGGATTTTAATACAAGAGATATCAACTCATTCATCATATAAATTTTTTGTAATGAAAACAATATTAAAAACAATATTCGCCTTAACAGTTATAACGCTGTTATTTAGCGGATGTACTAAAGATTTTCTAAATAAGATTAACAGAAACCAGCCGGTAGAACAGACCTTCTGGACTACTGCTGAGAATGCAGAATCAGCCATTCCTACAGTTTATTCTCCTCTCCGAGGACAGATGTACGGCTATTACGGAGCCTATACCGGATTCCAAACCATGAATCGAGGAGATGATGTTTGGTATATCCTGGGAGAAGAAGTATTCAACTGGCAATACGGAACTTTCAGGAACACCCCCAGCACAAGTAGTAGCGACTTTGGGAGACTATATACCGGAGTAAATCGTGCCAATGTGTTCCTGAAAAACATCCAAAATGTAGATATGGATCAAGACAAAAAGAACGAATGGATTGGAGAAGTAAAGTTCTTGAGAGGCTTGTACTATTTGCTTTTAGTGAAAAACTTTGGCCCCGTTCCTCTGCGATTAGTCCCTGCGGGTGATGATCCGGATGGTTTAATGATACCCTCCTCTCCGGAGAAAGAAGTTTGGGCTCAAGTCATTAAGGACTTCACTGCTGCTAAAAAGTATCTTCCGGTAACTCGCCCCGATGACGCAGTAGGCCGTGCTACCAAGGGGGCAGCTATCGCTTATTTAGGAAAGGCACTAGTCTATACAGAACAATGGACCAAGGCAGAAAAAGAATTGGATTTGCTGCTCAATCCGCCCTATACTTATGCACTAGTACCTAATCCGGATGATAACTTTAATGAAAATACAGAATTCAATAAAGAATCTATTTTTGAACTTTCATACGATGGAGGATTTGGATCCGGTTCCTGGGGTTCTGAAACATCAACCAGCACGATGGGCTTTGTAGTACCCAACTTCGTTGGGCCCTCCGGAACGGGAGGCTGGTTCAAGTTCATGCCCAGCAGATACATTGTTAAGGCTTTCATTCAGGAAGAAAGACCGGCAAGTGCTGACACCAGATTTGATAAAAGAATGTACACCAGCTTTTTCTGGAAATACTCCGATTATGAAACCGGGCTACAAAATGGTAAATGGTTCGGCAACCAAACCTTTGATGAAATATGGGCTAACTGCTCGGGAAAAATACAAAGAGGGGAACCGAATTATCCTAAAATTAATGGCAAAACCAGTCGTTTTCTTATCAAGAAATTCACCAACTTCTATAAAAACAAACCCAATGCTAATAGCATGTACGATCAATCTAATCAAAACAATAATCTCAGACTCATGAGATTTGCAGAAGTGCTTTTACTTCATGCCGAGGCCGCTATTCATAACGGTCATCTGGGAACCGCAGAGAACGATTTGGATCGTATAAGAACAAGAGCAGGATTGGCCAATATTTCCTGGAATTCTCCCGAAGATATGATGGCAGAAGTAAGACATCAAAATCTTCTGGAATTCTTCTTTGAAGGACATCGATTCTTTGATCTTAAACGCTGGTTTGACTATGATGAGTTAAAGCAACTTCTCATCGATCATCATAAACAAGGTGCGCAGGCTTTTGAACCCAGAGATTACTATCTCCCTATCCCTGAATCCGAAATAAATGCAAATTCTGCCCTTCAACAAAACCCGTTATGGAGATAAAATTCCCTTATAGAGGAAATCTTCTAAAATTGGCAGGCTTATTTTTGAGCCTGCTAATTTTATCCTTTTCCTGTACACAGAAAGAAAATATTTCAGTTAATTCTTCCATTAGAACAACCTTACAGCGCATTATCGACCAAGGAGAATTGCTTAAAAATATATCTTCTCAAAATAAGACTTATCTCTTTCAGTTTGAGAACACGAAGCTCCAAATATCTAAAGCAGAAATAAAACACATTAAGAAACAGCCTGAACAATGGCAGACAATCATCACTTTTGTTGATAAGACCCAAATAAAGGTACCCACATTAGGAACATCTCTTGATTTTATTATAAAAAATATTAAACTCAACCCTTCCGGCTATAATCCCTTGGCAGCCAAAGTAGAAGTCAACTTACCTACCTACGGTCGGGTACGGGTGACCGTGCATGGAAAAAAAGGTTCAACAGGAAGCATTTCCCATTTATTTCATTCTACAACGCCACACCAAACCGTCCCTATTTTAGGTCTGTTCCCCAACTACAACAATATCATCGACTTGGATTTTACCGATAAAGATGGACATCTCAGGGGCTCCACCCAAATTAAGATACAAACTCAACCACTAGAATTCGAGGCGAAACCTCAGTTTAATCTTAGAAAATCGCAACCTCAGAAAATGGAGCCCGGACTTAACCTGATTAACTATCCGGGAATAAGTAAACTAGATGTTTCTATTCCCTACATGGTAGATTACCAAGGCAATATTCGTTGGATTCTGCTCCTGTCCTCTTCTCCTGAGTTAGGACAGATATCCATATCATCGGCCCTAAAAAGAACAAAAGAGGGGCTTTTTATCGCAGGAGATCAACACCAGCAACGCATCGTAGAGTTCGACATATTCGGAAATCTTATTCACCAATGGGATCTAAAGTCGATGGGATATTCTTATCATCATGATGTTACCATTGCTTCCAACGGCAACTTCCTCATCACAGTAACCAAAAACAGCTCCAGACTCTCCAATGGCCGCCCAAGAGTAATGGACCACATTATAGAATTAGACCCTGAAAGCGGAACTATACTCAATGAATGGGACTTGGCCCAGATTGTCGATACTTCCAGATACCTCAAACCGGATGGGATCACCCCGCCACAATTTGCCCAAAATCCAACCAATTGGGCTCATAATAACTCCATCATAGAATTTAACGGCAATCTCCTAGCAACCATGCGTTACCAAGGTATTATAGGATTCAGTCGGGCCGGAGACCTGCAATGGATTATATCTCCACACAAATATTGGGCGAAGGCCTATCAGCCCTATTTACTCCAGCCCATAACAGAATCAGGACAACTTATTACAGATTCAGCAGTTATTCGGGGAGAAACTTCCGTACCCGGATTTGATTGGCCATGGGGTCCGCATACTCCCGTCGCCCTTTCAGACGACCGAATCCTAATTTTTGACAATGGGTATAATCGACACTGGGTCAATAATGCGCTCACTCCAAATAATAACTACAGCCGTGCAGTAGAATATAAAATCAATACGGACGATATGACTGTACAACAGCTTTGGTCTTACGGTAAGGGAAGGGGACCCGGTGGTTTTTCCGTAGCCCTTTCCGGCGTCCAATATCTTCCTAAAACCGGTCACATCCTATTTTGTCCGGGGATGGGCGTCCCTACTTCACAAGGACGCGGTGGAAAGATTATTGAAATCAACCCGCGTACCAACAAAACGGTTTTTGAACTAGAGATTACAACCCCTAGTAATACAGCTTTTCACAGAGTTACTCGCATGTCATTATATCCCAAATCTTTATAACATAATTTTTAAAATTTTCTAACCCAACCATGAACGAATTATTCCAATCCAGACTGGATCAACTCATAAACCAACAATCAAAAGTACACAACAAGACCAATCGGCCTATCGATCATTCAAACGGGATTATACAGCGATACCAAAGCCCGATACTAACCGCAACACATACCCCCCTTTTCTGGAGATATGACTTCAATCCCGAAACCAATCCTTTTTTGATGGAACGCTTTGGCATCAATGCCGTTTTTAACGCCGGGGCCATAAAGTGGAACAATAAATATCTTCTTCTTGCTCGTGTGGAGGGAAATGACCGTAAATCTTTTTTTGCCGTCGCTGAAAGCCCAAATGGTATAGATCAATTCAAATTCTGGGGCTACCCGGTTCTGATTCCCGATATAGATTCCCGGGAAACCAATATATATGATATGCGCCTTACCTCGCACGAAGATGGCTGGATTTATGGGCTTTTCTGTTCTGAAAGAGAAAACGATGCAACATCTCCCAAAAGCCCGCATCACCCTATCGCCTCTACAGGTATCGTACGAACCAAAGACTTCGCTCAGTGGGAAAGATTTCCAAATCTACAGGCAAACAGCCACCAACGAAATGTAGTGCTCCATCCCGAATTCGTACAGGGGAAATACGCTCTTTATACCAGACCTCAAGACGGGTTTATCGATGCCGGAAAAGGCGGAGGTATTGGCTGGTCCCTAGTAGATGATATGACTCATGCTATAATAAAAGAAGAAAACATCATTAACAAACGCGAATATCATACTATAAAAGAAGCTAAAAACGGAGAGGGACCGGCACCTTTAAAAACCACCAAGGGCTGGCTTCACCTGGCTCATGGTGTCAGGCATTGTGCATCCGGCTTAAGATACGTTCTATATCTCTATCTCACAGATTTAAAAGACCCTTCGAAAGTCATAGCCGAACCCGCCGGTTATTTCATGGCACCTCAAGGAGAAGAACGATGGGGGGATGTATCCAATGTATTGTTCTCCAATGGATGGATAGCCGATAAGGACGGAAAAGTATTTATCTACTACGCCTCCTCGGATACTCGAATGCATGTAGCCACATCAAGTATAGAACAATTATTAGATTATTGTTTGCATACTGCTAAAGACGGCTTAAGATCCAACACTTCTGTCCAAAACCTTATAGAAATTATAGAAAAGAACAAAGCACATACAAGCCTCCCGGAAATTCATTTTTAATTTTTATAAGCATTTCGACTATTTTCACTCTTTCAAAAAAAAGTGTATGTCCCAAAAAATACGACTAAAAGAAAAAATAGGGTATGGGTTAGGTGATGCAGCATCTTCCATGTTCTGGAAGATTTTCGGTATGTACGCCTTGTTTTTCTATACTGACGTCTTAGGAATTACAGCCGCAGCAGCAGGGACGATGTTTCTGGTTGCCCGGGTTTGGGACTCTTTATTTGACGTATTTGTCGGCATTATTGCTGACCGTACAAAAACGAAGTGGGGACAGTATCGACCCTACTTACTCTGGTTTGCAGTACCTTTTTCTGTCATGGGCGTCATTACGTTTTTTGTCCCTGACTTTGGACAAACCGGCAAGCTTATCTATGCCTACATCACTTATTCGGCAATGATGCTGGTCTATTCTCTAATCAATGTACCTTATGCCTCTCTCTTAGGAGTATTGTCTAAAGACTCTCAAGAACGTAATATTTTATCATCCTATAGGATGACCTTTGCCTTTATTGGCAGCTTCATCACATTTATGCTACTCCAACCCTTGGTGGATGGCTTTTCTAAGCTCTTCTCAACCTCGACAATAACTGCATCCAGTACAGATTACAGCATAAGCACTGCCCCTATTGGATGGACCTTAGCCGTTGCTTCTATCGGACTATTATGTACTCTTTTATTCATTCTCTGCTTCAAGTGGACGCAAGAAAGAGTACCCCCTGCCATCCAACAGAACAGACAAGAGAAAGGAAAAGTGAAAGAAGATCTCAATGCTTTACTAAAAAACGAGCCTTGGTGGATTCTGGTGGGTACCGGACTAGCAGCTTTGCTCTTTAATGCCGTCCGCGACGGCGTAGCTATTTACTATTTCAGAGACTATGTCCAATTTGACTATAATATGCCTATTACCAACTGGGACATCACCACAATATATTTTTTAATCGGACAAGCAGCTAATATTGTAGGGGTTATTTTAGCTCCTCGTTTATCAAAAAGATACGGCAAAAAAAAGACCTATCTTATTGCTATGCTCTTGGCCGGGATATTCAGTGTGCTTTTTTTCTTTATCCCTAACCAAATTGGATGGATTATGTTCTTCCAAACCATCATTTCTATTTGTGCCGGCTATGTACTTCCTCTGCTATGGAGCATGTTTGCCGATATTGTAGATTATCATGAACTAAGCACCGGCAGAAGGACTTCCGGACTTATATTCTCCTCTTCCTCTATGTCTCAAAAACTGGGTTGGGCGTTTGGTGCCGCACTCACCGGCTGGGTTCTATACCTGTTTAATTATAATCACGACCTGATATCACAAAGCGCTCAAACTATTTTTGGAGAACGGCTGATGATTAGCATTTTACCGGCGGCTTGTTGCCTTCTTGCCTTTATAGGTATGCTTTTCTACCCGCTCACAGAAAAAAGAGTAGCTCAGATAGGAGAACAATTAAATAAACATAGAAAAGAATAATAGGACTTATGCAAATTCCTATTCTAAGTCTTATTTTTGTCAGAAACTAGCACTGGTGAAAATGCTCGAATTCGAAAAGCTCTTCCCTGCCGAAGTTCGTAAACAAGCAAGTAAAATCGCCCTAAGAGAGTTTGAAGAAGAACGTAAGAATGTTTTTGTGGTTTTCGCTGAAGAACAACAGCAATCTTTGGATGTGTATATCGAAATCGACAGTCGGGGGAATATAACAGACAGTAGCTGTGAATGTAGTGCCCCCGAATTCTGTATCCATCGTATAGCACTAATGAAAGAAATCTTTATCAGGAAAAGTGGAAAAAAGAAGAAGCGCAAAAACTCTTAAGAAGAAAATAGTCATTAACTTCCTAACCAAATGTTGTTACTTCTATCTACATCTGGAAGCACCTTATCAGGATCCAACACCACTTTCTTTATTTTACTATTTATACTCATCTCAAAAGTTGCTTCTCCATCCTTCTCCCAAACTTCTACCGGCAACCGTAGTCGGTGTCGTTCGCCATTCTCCTCTACAACCTCTAAAAGGACAGGCATAGGAAGTTTCTTAAGATTTTCAATCGTGATGCTTAGGGTTTCATCATCCTTTGCCTCTATGTATTCTACTTTTGATACCGCCTGATCAAGCTGCCAGTTATTATAAAACCAGCCTCGCCAAAACCAATCTAAATCTGCTCCTGCAAAATTGTTTATTGCTCTGAAAAAATCTGCCGGATAAGGGTGTTTATACGCCCAGACCTTTGTATATTGTTTAAATGCATAATCAAACCGCTCCTTCCCAAGAATAACCTTTCGAAGTAATACGAGCCCAAAAGCCGCTTTAAAATAAGTAACCGGATGAATCACATCTCCTGCAAATGCATCAGCCCGTGTCATCAGGGGTTTAATATCCTCCTTTGTTATCCAAGGTACAATTTCATCCGCAGGATTGCCTCCGCCCGGTGCATATTCGCCATCCCTTTTTGGTGCATATTCTCCTTGATTAAAAGCATTTTGTGCTAGTAAATCAATAAAAGTATTAATCCCTTCATCCATCCATGGAAATCTTCTTTCATTGGAACCGACAATCATAGGATACCAGGTATGACCAATCTCATGAGTAAGCAATGAAAACAGCGGCTTATTCTTAGCTTTCCACCAATTCATTGCCAATCCGGGAAATTCCATTCCCACTACTTTCCCTCCCACATTGATTGCCGTCTCATAAGGATAAGGAAACCATTGCGAAAAAGCTTCAACCACAGCTTTCATATATTCTGTTCCTCTACCATGACTGCTATCAGAGGCACTCTCTACCGGATAAAAGCTCATAGCCAAGGCCTGTTCATTATTCGGTAAATTAATTTTCGCAGCGTCCCAAATAAAGGCTTTCGAGGCTGCCCAAGCTACATCTCTTGTGCTATCCATATGAAAATGCCAAGTAAGCCAACCATCTTCACTTTCTTTGGTAGCCATGTTATCCAAATCCTTTTTGCCTCTAATCACCACTGTTTTATTGGATTGTCTAGCTATTTTTAACTGCTTTAATTCTTCCTTTGTCAATACTTCTTTAGGATTCATCAATACCCCTGAACCGGTTACCAGGATTCCATCAGGAAGCGTAATATGATAATCTATATTTCCATAATCTAGATAAAATTCTCCATACCCTAAAAAAGGCAGGGTATTCCAACCATGGATATCATCATAGACACACATACGTGGATACCAATAAGACACTTCATACAACATTCCATTGCGCGTGGACATATACCCGGATCTACCGCCTCGACTGGCAGCCTGCAGCTGATAAGAGAAATCAATCTCAAGCTTTATCTGGCTCCCGTTTCCCATCAAAGGCTGATCCAGTGCAATCCGCATCCTTGTACCATCAATTAAATAAGATAAGGGGTGGGAACCTTTCGCCGTCTTCATCGCGACTTTCGACAAATGAAAACCCTTTTCCGTCTTTTCCTCTACCAAAGCAGGATTGCTTATTCGAGCGGCCCGGGAATCTTCCCGATCAATATTTTGCACAAGTTGCAACCAGAGCGTCGCCAATTTGTCAGGACTATTATTCGTGTAACTAATGACTACACTTCCCTTAATGATCTTCGTACTGGTATCAAATTTTACATTCACATCATAATCAGCACGATTCTGCCAGTACGCAGCCCCCGGAGTTCCATTTGCAGCACGCATTAAGTTGGCAGGATACCTATAATTCAATGGCGCGAAAGCCCTATGGGCATTATATTGAGCCGATACATCTGCAGGAAACAGCAAAAATAATACACTCAGGAGTGCGAGTATCCTTGTTATCATAAGCCGTTTTTTTTACAATCAATTCTCAAATATGAGCTTCATTTTTTTCTAGTAATACCGTAGCATGAGCTTCAATTCCTTCCCCACGACCGACATAACCCATTTTTTCAGTAGTGGTAGCTTTTATAGAAATAACATCTGTTTCTATTGCCATACATTGCGCAATTGTTTCTCTCATTTCCGGAATAAAAGGCTTTAATTTAGGTTGTTGCAAGCATACAGAGCAGTCCATATTTCCCAATTTATAGCCTTTTTCTTTCACGAGATGATAACTCTTTTTAAGAAGAATCTGACTATCAATATTCTTGTAAGCCGGATCTGTATCAGGAAAATGTGTACCTATATCTCCGATCGCAAGTGCTCCCAACAAGGCGTCACAGATGGCATGCAGAAGTACATCTGCATCACTATGTCCCACACTCCCTTTTTCATAAGGCACATCCACGCCGCCAATCATTAATTTTCTATTTTCTCCAAGTTGATGGAAATCAATTCCATATCCAATGCGAATTGCTGCCACAAAATTAGCTTTAATATTTATCTAAAATTATACAATAAGGAGAACCTCAGCGTATTAGACAATGGATTTCTCTGTGGTCCTTGCCCGGAAGGAACCAAATATGAGAAATTAAGTCCAAAGCCGGAGTATTTCAAACCCAGACCAAGCGTGAAGAACTTTCTGTTTCCTTTATGTTTATTCTCATTAAAATATCCTGCTCTTAAAGCAAATAAATTGTTGTACCAATACTCCAGTCCTATTGAATATTTCAACTCATGAAACTCTTCTTTAAAACCACCGGGAGCATCAGAAAAAGAGCCGAAAATACCTGATATAACCGATTTTTCTCTGTAATCCAAAACCCCATCATCATCCAAATCACTAGAATCCGGCGTAGGAACCAATAATTTATTAATATCAACCGATAAAGTTAATTTATTGTAGCGGTCGAATTGATAGGTATAAGCCCCGCCGACTCCCAAATTAGTAGGAATAAAATTTTTATACTGCGCATTAGAAGCATAGGAAATTTTTGATCCTATATTGGTAATAGCCACCCCAAATCGCCAAGTTCCTTGTTTCCCTTGATCAGCAATAGAACCATAATCTATCTTATTGGTATAGAAAGCAGTAATGTCTCCTGCCACAGCCTGACCTGGTTTGAAACTTACATTTCCTACAGAGACACCCGAAGCAAGATTTGAATAAATATAACGAAGTGCAATGCCCAGGGACCAATGTGGAGATAATTTCCTTGCATAGGCGGCATCAACAGTGAACTCCCGCGGATGAAAAAAGCCTTGTCCTTCGCCCTGACTATTACGAAAACGCATGTCTCCCAAATCAAAATAGCGTATAGAACCACCCACAACCTGACCATTATCTATTTTGTGATAACCACTCAAATAAGCTAAAAAGACATCCGACACCAATTCTGTTAACCAGGGAGTATAAGAAATAGAAATTCCAGCATCCTCCTGAGCAAAGTTTAACTTTGAAAAATTCCAATAAGTTGCACTTGCATCCGGAGATAGCGCAACGCCAACATCTCCCATAGCCCCACTTCTTGCATCCGGAGAGATGCGTAAAAAAGGCACTGCGGTATTAATCACATTTTCCCGACCATCCGTATTAGGACTTACAACCGATCCTCCCTGCGCAAAAGCCTGTTGACCAAAGCCAACCAAAACCATTGTCGAAAGAAGAAGTCGCCATAATTTGTTCATTACACTTTTTATAACCTTCACTTAAAATCCCAATAAAAACGTTAAAGTTAATAAAATAATTAAACTACAACTCCTAAAAAAGCAAAAATCACCTTTTTCTCTCCTAATTTTTGACAGAATATGCTATTTCGTTATTAAAATAAAAACATTACATTTGCATAAGAAGTTGGTACTAAAACCTAATATTCAATGAGAAATGTCCACCTTAAAACTATAGTACTCCTATTTTGCCTTGCTTTTTTATTTGGCTCATGCAGCTTATTTCAGAAGAAGCACCAAAAATCTTCTGCTACAGGATGGAACTATAATGATCCGGAATGGGGAGGTTTCTTTGTACCTGAAAACGTCGAACAAAAGGCCGGTCCCGGTCTGGTCTTCGTTCAGGGAGGAACCTTCATGATGGGAGCGACTAATGAAGATGTTATGGGCGATTGGAATAATGTACGCCATCGGGTAACCATCAATTCATTCTATATGGATGAAACTGAGGTTTCTAATGTCAACTACAGAGAATATACCTATTGGTTAAAAAGGATGTTTGGCGGATTCAATAAGGAAGTTTATAATCAAGCACTTCCGGATACATTGGTATGGCGGAGTCAACTCTCTTATAATGAGCCCCTGGTAGAATATTATTTCCGACACCCTGCATATAATAACTTTCCTGTAGTGGGCGTAACCTGGGAACAAGCAAACAAATATAGCAAGTGGCGATCTGATCGTGTCAATGAGATGCTACTCATCAAAAAAGGAATTATCTCAAAGGGAACGATTATCAATGGGCAGGGAGAAAATCATTATACAACAAAATCTTATTTGCTGGGATTGTATCAAGGAATGCCGGGTAAAGCCATACAAAAAGGAAAATCACCTTACCAAAATCCGGATGGTAGTCCCAGACAAATTAAATTCTCCGACGGAATATTATTACCTAATTACAGACTCCCGACAGAAGCTGAATGGGAATATGCTGCGTTAGCATATGTTGGGCAAAATCCTGATCCTTCTTCAAAGCCCGGACAACGTGGAGAAAATATGATTTTAAATCATCAGGTTTATTCCTGGAATAAGAACGCTAAAGGACTTCGAGATAGAAGAAGAGGATCATGGCAGGGAGAGTTTTTAGCCAACTTTAAAATCGGATCTGGTGACTATATGGGAATTTCCGGCGGTTTGAATGATGCGGCTGCCATGCCGGCGCCGGTAAACTCTTTCTTCCCCAATGCCTTCGGGTTATATAACATGTCCGGAAATGTAAGCGAATGGGTACGTGATGTTTTTCGTAAATTAAACCCACTAACAGTCAATGATTTAAATCCTTTTAGAGGAAATGTTTATCATGATATTAAGAAGGATGAATATGGCGATCCTATCCTAGATAGTCTTGGAAATGTAGCCATGGAGTTAGAACCCGATTCTATTGCTTCTCAGCATTGGAATTATATGAGAGCCGATCTTAGAGGTTATTTAGATGGAGATAGTGCCTCTCATTCCTCCTATGCATTTGGAGAAACCACCTTAATTAATGATGAAAGCAGAGTAATAAAAGGCGGCTCTTGGGCAGATATGCCTTACTGGCTATCTCCCGGAACAAGACGCTTTATGCAACAAAATCGTTCAAGCAATACCGTAGGTTTCCGTGATGCCATGGATCGGCTTGGAAGCCCAAATGGAAACGGACGAAAAACCGGAAATCATTTCCGCGTTCCCAGAGCCAAACGCTAATTAAACATGCTCAATACACAGCAGCTTTATTCCTATTACAAAGCAAACCCTCAGGTACAAACAGATACCCGGAAAATTCAAAAAGGAGATTTATTCTTTGCCCTAAAGGGACCTCATTTTAATGGGAATAAATTTGCTCAAGAGGCGCTTGACAAAGGGGCTTCTTATGCCATTATAGATGAAGCGGCATTTAAACAAGGAGAGAAAATGCTATTGGTTTCCAATGTATTGGAATCACTCCAAAAACTAGCAGCCTACCATCGTACTCAACTCCATATCCCCTTCATTGCCATTACCGGATCAAATGGAAAAACAACGACGAAAGAACTTACTTTATCTGTACTGCAAACTACCTATAAAACCTATGCCACCGAAGGAAATTTAAATAACCACATTGGTATTCCGCTAACGCTACTTCGTATTCCGACAGGAACAGAAATCGCCGTTATAGAAATGGGCGCCAATCATCAAAAAGAGATTGAAAGCTATTGCCAAATAGTAAAACCAACGCACGGACTTATTACCAACATTGGCAAAGCACATTTAGAAGGCTTCGGAGGGATAGAAGGTGTAAAAAAAGGAAAAGGTGAACTTTTTGATTACCTCAAACAAAATCCGGGAACAGCATTCTTTTGTACAGACTCTCCCTATTTTAAAGAGATGACAAAAGGATTAACCCAACTCATTCAGTATGGAACTAGTCAGTCCGCCCCTGTACATGGCAGAGTGATAACCGCCTATCCTTACCTGGAAGTACATATAAATTATGGTCACACAATCTCTACACATCTATCAGGTGATTACAATCTTTATAACATTTTAGCAGCTGCAACTATTGGCAAGTATTTCAATGTAACGCAAGAAGACGTTCAAGCTTCTATATCAGCATATATTCCCCAAAATGCTCGTTCTCAAATAATAAAAAAGGCAAACAACACCATTATTTTAGATGCTTATAATGCCAATCCCTCAAGCATGCGCGCAGCCATAAAGGATTTTGCAGACCGACCGGGGAATAACAAATACCTCTTCTTAGGTGCCATGATGGAACTTGGAGAAGATAGCATTCGCGAACATCAGGAACTTATTCAATTTATAACACAATATCAATGGGAAAAAGTAATCCTTGTAGGTGGTGACTTTAAAAAGATTAGGCATTCCTTTATTTATTTTGATACTGTTGCGCAAGCTTCTGACTGGTATCAAAATCAGCATCTTGAAAACGTGATGTTACTTATTAAAGGATCCCGGAGTATTGAGATGGAAGATATTCTTAAGTAGCCCTATAAAAGCATTGACTTGGCTCCTTTTAGCGCTTTGTTCAAAAATTCTTTAATGGTTTTCTAAACTTTAATCTCAAAGACTTTTACTATCTTTGTGATAACTTTTTCTTTAACTTTTTGGCTCCGTAGTACAATGCCCGCCCGACTGAACGTCGTTCGGGCGGGGATAGTATATGAGTTTCCGTAACTCTAATCTCAAAGACTTTTACTATATTTGCGATAACTTTTTCTTTAACTTTTTGGCTCCGTAGTACAATGCCCGCCCGACTGAACGTCGTTCGGGCGGGGATAGTATATGAGTTTCCGTAACTCTAATCTCAAAGACTTTTACTATATTTGCGATAACTTTTTCTTTAACTTTTTGGCTCCGTAGTACAATGGATAGTATATGAGTTTCCGGAACTTAGGATCCAGG
>CAZLDH010000061.1:0-16083 GCA_964558275.1 uncultured Chitinophagaceae bacterium | reverse complement strand
TAAATCCATAGAATTTTTCCAGATAATCGTTGAGAAAATCAGCACTATTTTCTAAACTATCGGCAAGTAGATAGATTGTTGTTTGTGGGCTGATGGTGAAGGCTCCTTTTTCCTGTTGTAAGGAAACGGGTTTCGGAATAATGTTTACCGGTGCCGGATCTTTCGGCTTTGAAGTTTGACATGCCGAAAATAAAAGTAGCGATGATAAAATGATTGTCATTAAAGACAATAAGTTAGGCTTTCGCATATAAATTGTTTTAAAATGAAAAGATAAAACTTTAAAGTGTGAAAATACGAACAAAGTATAGGAGTTCAAAATATAGCCCTATTCTTTATCTGTTTTTGTGGGGCAACTTAATTGGTTTATGTTAATTCATATTTCCAGACCTTTACTTCGGATGAACATTGAGCAATATGTAATTAAGCATTATCGATTTTAAAAAAATTTCCATCGAATTCCGCTATAAATATTTCGACCCATACCGGGTCCCCATACCAAAGATGCATCAAAACCTTTTTGATAGGGATGGTTTACATTCAAAATAATATTAGGTTGCATATAGTTAGTTAGATTTTCTACACCTAGAAACCATTGAAAATGTCCTTTATGCCAACTTTTACTTACTTGGAAATTCATTTGAAAAAAGTCGGGTGAATACTGATTGTTTACTTTTTCTCCTCTCAAAAAATAAGTAGGAATTCTTTTTTCTCCATTCCATTTAAGAGTATAATCAAATTTCCAATTATTTTGGGTGGTATAATCCGTATTTAGAAATGCTCTTTGGGTAGCCATCAAGGGAATTTCTTTTAAACCCTCTTTATAAGCCGTCTTAATCAAATAGTAGCGATAAGCTAAACGGACATCCCAACTATCCAAAAGATTATAATCTAATTGTATTTGGAAACTATGTGCAAAGGATTGACCGTCAATATTGTAAAATTGTACAATATTTGGGTTTTCAATGTCTACAACCACTTTTTCCTGAAAATTAGTATAGTAATAATCTAACAGCACTGAACCTTTGTGATAGTTTAGACTAAATTTTTGTAAAAAACTCATGCCCATATTCCAAGCAATTTCCGGTTTTAGACCATATGCTCCCTCAGAATCGACTTTAGAGATGACAAACTGACGATTACTGGCCATATAACCTATGTTTTCTGCTAAGACCGTCACCGTTCTTTGTGCACGACCAACTGATGCCCGCAATACCGTATTTTTAACAGGCGCATATCTCACATGTATTCTCGGAGTAATAAAAAGGCCATAAAGGCTGCTGTAATCAGATCTCAAACCTAGCACAAGCCCAATCTTGTTTTTGTAATCATAGCTGTATTCCATAAATACTCCGGGAACAGATTCTATATATTGATAATTCTCTTTGACAAATTCCTCCTGAACAGTATTGTAGCTATAACTGGCACCCATTTTTATCTTATTGTTGGTATTTGATAAGATAGTTTGATAAATAAAATTATCATAAAATCTACGTTCTTTCCCATCATATTCGCGTAAACCATATAAACTATTTTGTTTGTGATAAATACCCGATAGCTGTAAACCAAAGCTTTTCCATGGCTGATTTTTATATACTTTTCCAATTTTTGCCCAACTTTCAATTCTTGTTAATTTTTGATGATATCCCCATGGATTATTTATACTGGTTTTCTCATTTTTATCATATTCTAGACTTCCTCCCGTATGATCCAAATAAACACCTTTTATTCCCCATTGCAAGTCTAATCCATTTTTTCCGAACCAAAACCACCTGTTTGTACCAATAAAGGTTGGTCCCAATGGACGATCCAGAAATTCATCTTTATTTTCATCACTTTTGTTCCAAGTGCCACTCGTATTCAAGAATAAACTTGTGCTAAGCGCCTCATTAAAGGAGTGATTATACAGGATATTAGCCTCTGATCTACCACGACTGTCTTGGTAAATATTCAGATACCAATTAGGTGTATTCATCATAAAAGGTTTCCACCATTCCACATTAATCTGACCGGCAACACCTTCATAACCATTTACCACACTGCCAATTCCTTTACTTAGTTGCATACTTTCCACCCAAAGTCCGGGAGTAAAAGTAAGTCCCGAGATAGAAGCAAGTCCGCGAGATTCGGGAATATTTTCGCGTGTAATGGCGGTATTAGCGCCTGCTAATCCTAAAAGTTTTATTTGCCTATATCCCGTAACAGCATCTGTAAAACCTACATCAACCGCAGGCATAGTCTCAAAACTTTGACTAAGATTGCAACAGGCTGCTTTCAATAATTCCCTCGAACTGACAACCTGTTTGCTGTCCATACTCATCATATCCATAGACATGGACTTCAATGTA
This sequence comes from uncultured Chitinophagaceae bacterium, assembly GCA_964558275.1. Taxonomy (GTDB): domain Bacteria; phylum Bacteroidota; class Bacteroidia; order Chitinophagales; family Chitinophagaceae; genus FW021-bin31. The sequence goes on along the minus strand of CAZLDH010000061.1, from coordinate 13,738 downwards.
CTTTCTATATTAACTCCTTTCAACTGAGCTGTCTTTGGACGCATGAAAATCTGTAGGTGCAAAAGCTTTGATTCATTCAATTCTAATTGGAGGGTGTCTGTTTGCATTCCGGTATAGTAAAACACCAATTTTTGATGTTTACTTTGATGATAAGAAACTTGAAATTCCCCTTCTCCGTTTGTCTTATACCATTGATTTGCAGGTAACAACAATATATCGACGCCCGATAAACTACTGCTATCCAATGCGCTAAAAACGACGCCGTGAATATTTTCTGATTTTACATCTTGGGCAGATGTATGTAGAGAAATAAAGAGTGAACTCAGAACGATTCCCCATAATATATTTATATTTTTCATTTCAATATTTTTGGTCTTAAAAAAAGTATCCTCCCTGGCAAGAGGGAAACATTTAATAACTTCAATAACCTATTAATGTCATTAAAGCAGAAGTTTACTTTTTCTCTTAACCGTAATAATTGAAACGTTGATATAATTTATATAGTGGTATTTGCCCCCCATATGGTGGTGGCGCGTTACTTTCAGAATTTTTTCTTTTTGATAAACATAAAAAAGAGAAAGATTTTAATCGGTTAAAAGCTAATAGGTCCGATAAATGAAAATGGAGTTGAAAACCAGGATTTGTTTCTGCTGAAATTTGGTGGTAAATATTTTTTAATACCATAGCAGAATGGATACAGCATGTAGATAAATCCGCAGTTTTATCAGGATGATGCTCCGCGGGTAAGCAGCAATCTACCGACATCTTGCTGTCATGCTTCATTGGATTATCTTTTAAACAACATAATCCTTTTGCTGACGCACCGGTAACTGCAAAAATGTAAGCCAAAAGCAGCGGTAATATCAGGTATTTTTTTCTTTGATCCATTTCGGATGAACGAAGGTAGTATTTTTAGTTGTCCGTTTTGACTTTTTATATGTACTTTTATTGAGAAAAGCCATATTTTTTTAATGAGTCAGTTTTACTATCTAATGCTTGGTTTGTTGATGTCGTGTCCGACCGTGGTAAAAGCACAGTTTGACTTAGATTCTTTGTTTTTAGAACAAGCCTTTCATTATCATCATGTTTATTTGGCTGATAGCATGTTCAATAATTGGTCAAGAAAACTCTTGAATAGAAGACATTAAATAATCCATAAAGATTTTAATCTAAATGAATTTCACAATGCAAGAAAATAGCTGGTATGTTCTACACCATCCTTCAGAAATAGATTCTCCGGCTTTAATGGTTTACCCTCAAAGAATCAAAAAGAATATAAATGAAATGATTCAAATAGCAGGAGATGTTCGGCGTTTAATACCTCATATTAAGACGCATAAAATGGCTGAAGTGATTAAATTGCAAATGGCTGCCGGTATGAAGAAATTTAAATGTGCCACTATTGCAGAAGCAGAACTACTGGCTCATTGCAGGGTGTCCGAAATTATTATGGCTTATCAATTGAATGAAACAAAGGTAAATCGCTTTATTCAGTTGGTGAAACAGTTTCCGGATATCAAATTTTATTCTCTTATTGATAATAAGGATAGTTTAAACATATTGCAAAAGCTATTTGGTGCAGAAGATTTGGTGGCAAATGTCTATATAGATGTGGATGTAGGCATGCATCGTACGGGAATACCTGTGAATAAAAATTTCTTGGATTTTTATGAAACAGTCATGCAGACTTCTCATGTCAATTGTCATGGTTTACATGTCTATGATGGGCATATTCATATTCCACATTTTGAAGAAAGAAAGAAAAAGGTACAGGCTGGTTATCACCAAGTTGAACAGGTTATTCAAGAGATAAAAACACTGGGTTATACCCCTCCGCATGTTATTGCAGGCGGAAGCCCGTCTTTTACAGTGCATGCTTTGAATCCTAAAGTAGATTGTAGTCCGGGAACTTGTTTATTGTGGGATAAAGGGTATGCGGATATGCTTCAGGAACAGCATTTTTTACATGCTGCTGTTTTATTGACAAGGGTTATTTCAAAACCGATAGAAGGTATATTAACAACAGATTTAGGTCATAAATCTTTGGCTCCGGAGAATCCAATTCAAAACAGGATCTCTTTTTTAAATTTGGATGATTATGAAGTTGCTTCGCAAAGTGAAGAACACATGGTTATTAAAGTGAGTGAGCAAGAATGGAAGAAATGGAAAATTGGAGAGGTGCTTTATGGTATTCCATTTCATATCTGCCCGACGGTAGCCTCTTATGATGAAGTGCAGGTTATTGAAAATGGGAAATTTACAGGAGTATGGCAGGTAGCTGCGAGAAAAAGAAAAATTAAAATATAAAAGAATGGGAAAGTTAATATTTGATGCACATTTAGATCTCAGCATGAATGCAATGGAATGGAATAGAGATTTGTCCAAGCCTATAGCTGAAATCAGGAATCGAGAAGAAGGTTTGACAGACCTGCCGGATAGAGCAAAAGGGACTGTTTCTTTAGCGGAAATGAGAAAAGGAGGGATTGGTCTTTGTGTAGCCACCACCATTGCGCCTTATAAAAGACCGGGGATCTTTAATACACCCTTCGTACAAGGCTGGAACTCTCAGGAACAGGCGTGGGCACAAACACAGGGGCAGATTGCCTGGTATAGAACGATGGAAGAAAAAGGAGAACTGGTGCAGATTCGAAATCTGAAAGAGCTGAACGCACATCGGCAACTATGGGAAAATTCCTCTGATGTTTCAAAACTTCCTATTGGTTATATCTTGAGTCTGGAAGGAGCGGATTCTATCATTAATATGAAGTATTTAGAAATAGCTTATGGTAATGGATTGCGTGCAGTTGGTCCTGCTCATTATGGGCAGGGAATGTACGCTTTTGGTACGGATTCTACAGGAGGATTGGGTGAAAAAGGGAAAACGTTGTTGCAAGAAATGGAGCGACTGGGAATTATTCTAGATGCTACCCATTTGTGTGATGAAAGTTTTTGGGAAGCATTAGACCATTATCATGGACCGCTGTGGGCAAGCCACAACAATTGTAGAGCGTTAGTACCCAACAATCGCCAATATGCGGATGAACAAATAAAAGCCCTACTGGAACGAGATGCCGTAATAGGCGCTGTTTTCGATGCCACTATGCTTATCCCCGGATGGGAAAGGGGGAAAACAACGCCTGAAGAAACCGGCGTTGGCTTAAAGCATGTGGTGCAGCAGATTGATTATGTTTGTCAATTGGCCGGGAATTCTAAACATGCGGCTATTGGTTCAGATTTAGATGGCGGATTTGGTAAAGAACAAGCTCCGATTGATTTGGAAACCATAGCAGACCTTAATAAAATTCCCGGATTATTGAAAGAAAAAGGTTATTCTGCATCTGATATTGATAATATTATGTATAAAAACTGGCTTAGGTTTTTGGAAAAAGCATGGGACTCAACAAGTGTGTAAATTTATTATTTTTGAATTTGAGTTAAGCTTTCTTTTATGGCTGTTATTCTTTCTTGAGCATCAGATTGTTTTTGGCGCTCACGTGTTACCAGGTTTTCCGGTGCATTCTGAACAAATCTTTCATTAGATAGCTTTTTATTGACACTTTTCAAGAAGTTTTCCTGATACAGTAGGTCTTTTTCTAATTTTGCTCTTTGTGCTGAAAAATCCATTCCTTCAGGCACCTCAATATAAATTGTATCTTTATTTACTATAGCTGAAAGACAATTTTCAATGGCTTGATCGGTGAAGGTGATAGATTTTGCGTTGATTTGCTTGGCAAGAATATCTTTAAAAAGTTGGTAGCTATTCTTTTCATTCGTGTGAATATGGATGTTGATAGCTTCTTTATTTTTAATTCCGTTTTTATTTCTTGTGTTGCGAATGGCTGTGATGGCCTGGCGTGCAGTTTCTCCTTGTGCTAAAATATTGATATCGAATTTGGTAGAAATATTCGTTTGATGAACAATCAAATCTTCCCCGTCCTTTCTTTCATTGATTTGATGGAAAATTTCTTCTGTGACAAATGGCATGTAAGGATGCAATAAAGCCAATAGTTTCTCAAAGAATTCCTGAGTTTTTCCTAATACCTTCTTGTTAACGGATTCCCCCTGCTGAGGCTTAATCCATTCTAAATACCAGCTACAGAAGTCATTCCATATTAATGAATAGATAAGTTTTAGTGCTTCACTTAGTCTGTATTCTTTAAAATGTTTTTCAATTTCTTTATTTGTTTCCGCTAATCGGTTGTCAAACCAACTGATGGAAAATTGGTCAGCTGTAGTTAATTCCGTGTCTTCAGAATCCCATGATTGCGTGAGTTTTAATGCATTCCATATTTTATTACCAAAGTTTCTCCCTTGTTGCAAGGAGGTTTCTTCGAATAATAAATCGTTTCCTGCGGGTGCTGCAATCATCACACCAAAGCGAACGGCATCGGCACCATATTTATCAATAAGTTTTAATAAATCCGGTGAATTTCCTAAAGATTTACTCATCTTTCTGCCCTTGTCGTCTCTGACCATTCCTGTGAAATATACATCACTGAAAGGTTTTTCTCCTTCATATTCGTATGCTGCCATAATCATTCTGGCGACCCAGAAGAAAATAATATCCTGACCGGTTACCAATACAGAAGTAGGATAGTAGTATTGATAATCTTTATTCTCCGGTTTTGTGATGCCGTGAAAAACCTCCATGGGCCAAATCCAGGAAGAAAACCAAGTATCTAACACGTCTTCATCCTGTTTAAGACTACCATTCGGAGCTTCTTCTCCATTTTCTTCTTTGTATTTTTGATAGGCTTCTTTCTCATTTTGGGCGACATAAATCTTTCCACTGTTATCATACCAGGCAGGTATTTGTTGACCCCACCAAAGCTGACGAGAAATACACCAATCTTTGATATTATTTAACCAATGGTTATAGGTGTTATTAAAACGACCGTCGGGAAATAAATTAATTTCTTTTTCATTCACTGCTTTTAAAGCAGGTTTTACCAGTTCCTTCATATTGAGAAACCACTGGGTAGAAATTCTGGGTTCTACTACAGCGTTGGTTCTTTGAGAAAAACCATTTTTATTATCCAAAGCTTCTTCTTTTACAAAAGCACCACTGGTTTTGAAGTCCTCCATGATTTTCTTCCGCACTACAAAACGATCTTCGCCAATATACAGCTGTGCTGCTTCGCTCATGGTACCATTGGGATTAAGTACATCTATGATTTTTAGATGATGCTTTAATCCAATATTATAGTCATTGATATCGTGTGCCGGTGTTATTTTCAGGCAGCCTGTTCCAAATTCTCTGTCCACATATTCATCTGCAATAATGGGAATTTCCCTATTTATTAGCGGGACAATAGCTTTTTGTCCAACCAGATGTTTAAATCGATCATCTTCCGGATGTACACAAATAGCAGTATCTCCCAATACTGTTTCCGGCCGGGTGGTAGCTATAATAACATGATTTTCGCTATCCTTTATTTTGTATTGAAGATAATATAGTTTGGATTTTACTTCTTTGTATTCTACTTCCTCATCACTTAGGGCAGTCAATGCTACCGGATCCCAATTAATCATTCTGGCGCCTCTGTAGATATAACCTTTATTGTATAAATCTGTAAAGACCTTAATGACGGCTTTATAATAATGGTCGTCCATGGTAAAATTCACACGATCCCAATCACAAGTGCAACCCAGTTTTTTCATCTGTTGATAAATAATACCACCATATTTATCTTTCCATTCAAAAGCATATTTCAAGAATTCTTCCCGACTTAAATCATGTTTATCGATACCTCTTTCTTTCAACATAGCTACAACTTTAGCTTCTGTAGCTATGGAAGCATGGTCAGATCCGGGAACCCAGCAGGCATTTTTCCCTTGCATGCGTGCTCTTCTAATAAGAATATCCTGTATGGTTTCATTTAAGGTATGCCCTAAATGCAAAACCCCCGTTACGTTTGGCGGAGGAATAACAATACTAAAAGATTGACGTTGATCCGGTTCTGAATGAAAATATGATTTATCCTGCCAATATTGATACCATTTATCTTCGCTCTCAGCAGGGTTGTAATTCTTTGAAAGTGCCATGGTGGCAAAAATAGGGGAGTTTTCGATATTTCTGAAATATTGAGCCGCTTTTCACAGAAGAAAGACTCATGCTTCGACAAGCTCAGCATGACAAGGAACGACTACGCTCAGCATGACGGGGCGGGGGGCGACTATGCTCAGCATGACAACAGCGCCGGTCACTCTGAGCTTAGTCGAAGAGGGGCTGGCTCCGCTCAGCATGACGCAGCAGTGATTCCTTCTTGCATGACAACAGCGCCCGTCACTCTGAGCTTAGTCGAAGAGAGGCGGGCGTAGTCTAAGCTTTCTGTCCTCCTGAGCGGAGTCGAAGTCCTCCTGAGCGGAGTCGAAGGAGGGTCTATTTCAGGTTGTCCAGCATATCTTTGGTGGTAGCTGCCAGATCGAAATCATGTCTCCAGTTCCAGTCTTCACGCGCTTTACTATCGTTTACATCGGATGGCCAGCTGTTGGCAATTTCCTGACGATAATCCGGTTTGTAATCCACTTTAAAGTCGGGAATGTGTTTTTTAATTTCTTCTGCAATGTCTTTTGGAGAAAAACTCATAGCAGATAAATTGTAAGCGCTGTGAAGTTTTACTTTATCGGGGGCGGATTCCATGATCTCAATGGTGGCTTTGATGGCATCCGGCATATACATCATTGGAAGGTAAGTGTCTTTATCAATATAGCTGGTATATTCACCTTCTTCTATGGCTTCCTTACACATTTCCAAAGCATAGTCTGTAGTTCCACCACCGGGAGAAGACTTATAGCTCATGATTCCGGGATAACGTACGCTTCTGACGTCCACACCATATTTTTCATGATAATATTCACACCAGCGTTCTCCGGCAATTTTACTGATACCATAAACTGTAGATGGTTCCATAATGGTATGCTGCGGCGTGTTTTGCTTGGGAGAATTATTTCCGAATACGGCTATAGAGCTGGGCCAATAAACCTTTTTGAGATTCTCTTCCTTGGCCATATCCAACACATTGATGAGGCTCTGCATGTTAATATCCCATGCCAATGACGGATTTTTCTCGCCGGTAGCCGAAAGAATAGCGGCCATGTGATAAATCTGAGTGATGTTGTGGCGAATCACTAATACATGCAACATCTCTTTGTTCATTACATCTAAGGTGACATAAGGGCCGGTGCCTCTAAGTAAAGGATGTTCGCTACGAAGGTCAGATGCAATGACACTTTCAGTACCATACATTTCTCTTAATTTTAGGGTTAATTCTACCCCAATTTGCCCACAGGCACCGATAACTAATATTCTTTCTTTAGCAGTACTCATAATAGTGTTAAAATTGAGTTGCAAATATAATGGCAAAAGTATCTTTTGTCCTACTTATTGATAGACTTTTTTATAACAGTCTCAATTAATTATGTGATTTTGTTTTATTCAAAATAAAAATACACTTACTTTAGTGTTTATAAAAAGTAGAACCATGAATCACCGTTTATATTTTTTGAAAAAGGTTTTGCCCTTTTTTATTTTTGTGTTGATTTTTCAGATTGCAGGAGGACAACCTTTGCGACATGCATGGTCGGCATCGAGTTTGCGTTTTGGAGCTTCTAATAATGTCCTTTCTCCTGATTTAAATAGTTTTAATGGTGTTCAATGGGAAAAGGAGGGGCATTTATTTACCCGCTTGGAAGATGCAGGAAGAGGATATCAAATCGTTGAATATAATCCCGCAAAGGATTTTTCAAAAAATGTACTTGCTACATCCGGGGATTTAACAACAGAAAACAATGAAACACCACTTGATATTGAAAGTTATACCTGGTATAATGAGAAAAATTTATTACTGCTTTTTACGAATGCTAAACGGGTTTGGCGTGCCAAAACACGTGGAGATTTTTGGATTTATAATATACATGACGGCATATTGATGCAATTGGGAAAAGGTTTACCGGAATCTTCACTTCAATTTGCCAAAATTTCTCCTGATGGTAAAAAAGCAGCTTATGTGAGTGAGCATAATATATATGTAGAGCATTTGGAAACAGGAGAAAGGAAACAACTGACGCAAGATGGTACGGAACGTATCATTAATGGTACGTTTGATTGGGTATATGAAGAGGAGCTTTTTTGCAGAGATGGTTTTAGATGGAGTCCGGATAGCAAAAGTATTGCATACTGGCATATAGATGCGAGAAATATTGGAACCTATTTAATGCTAAATACTACGGATTCGGTTTATTCCTATGTTATCCCGGTACAATATCCTAAAGTGGGATATGCTCCTTCTTCTGCGAAAGTTGGTGTAGTAAACATCTCAACCGGAAATACGGAGTGGATCCCCATTCCGGGGGATTCTGTTAAACATTATTTACCCAGGATGGAGTGGATTGGAGACAACCATAAACTCATGGTACAGCAATTCAACAGAAAACAAGATAGTTGTTGGTTGTATTTAGTGAATACAAAAAATAATAAAGTGAAAACCCTTTATAGTGAAGGTGATTCTGCTTGGATTGATTTAAATTATTTTTGGCAATATGATCGTCCGGGTTGGGATTGGATTGACGGCGGGAAATCCTTTTTGTGGCGTACAGAAAAAGATGGCTGGAGACATGTATATAAAATTTCAAAAAATGGGAAACAGGAAAAGCTTATCACGCCGGGAGTTTATGATGTGATTGATATTGTAGGGATTAATCGGAAATCTCACCTGCTTTACTTTTATGCTTCTCCTAAAAATGCCACCCAACGATATTTGTACAAGGTGAATATAAATGAAGCGGGAAAACCGATACGATTATCACCGGAAAAGGATACCGGAACACATACTTATGATGTTTCTCCTGATGGATTGTTTGCGATTCATACTTTTTCTAATCATATTACTCCACCTCAGCAAGAGTTTGTTTCGTTGCATCCTTATAAAGTAATCAAGGAGATTCCTTCCGAAATTCCGGAATCTTTGGCGGATAATATGGTACGCAATCCCAAACATTTTTTTAAAGTAACCACTTCTGAAGGCATAACAATGGATGGTTGGGTAATCAAACCTGCAGATTTTGATTCTACAAAAAAATATCCGGTGTTGTTTTACGTATATGGCGAGCCGGCAAGTACAACGGTAAAAGATAATTTTAGTCCGAATTCTTGGTATCAGAAACTGGCGGATATGGGGTATGTAATTATCTCTATCGATAATCCTGGTACACCGGCTCCTAAAGGAAGAGCTTGGCGGAAAGCATTATTCCAGAATATCGGAATCGGAAACATTCATCAACAGGCGATGGCGGCTACAAAAATATTGAAAAAAGCATGGATTGACTCTTCTCGTGTTGCCGTATGGGGCTGGAGCGGAGGTGGTTCTTCCACGCAAAATCTGTTGTTTCAATATCCGGATATTTATCAGACCGGAATGGCAGTTGCCGGGGTATCAAATATGTTGTATTATGACAACGTTTATGAAGAACGTTATATGGGGTTATTACCTCAAAGTTTAAAATATTATAAGGAAGGTTCCTCTGTGAATCATGTGAAAGGTTTAGAAGGAAATCTATTGATTGTTCATGGTAGCGGAGATGATAATGTGCATTATCAAAATCAGGAAGCCTTGATTAATGCATTGATTGCTGCAGGGAAGCAGTTTTCCATGATGGAATATCCAAACCGCACCCATGCAATAAATGAAGGAAAAGGAACGACCAGACATTTATATACTTTATTGACACATTATTTAGTGAATCATTGTCCACCCGGGGGACGTTAAAAAAAACATCATTAGTAGGAATAACGACATATTATCCAGTCCTATCGAATACTTAAAGGGGGTAGGTCCGCGAAAGGGTGAACTTTTGCGTAAAGAATTGAATATCCACACCTTTGGGGATTTATTGGTTCATTTTCCCTTTAGACACATCGATAAATCAAAGATAACACCCATTGGGGATTTGAACCCTCATGGAGATTTTGTTCAGGTGAAAGGAATTCTAACGAATCTACAGGTCAACGGAGAGAAACGTAGCAAACGCCTGACAGCAACCTTGAGTGATGGGAGTGGAGAAATGTCTTTGGTTTGGTTTAGGAGTGTAAACTGGATACAAAAGTCTTTGCTTCCCAATAAAGCTTATAATGTTTTTGGCAGAGTAAGTTTCTTTAATGGCAAACCGCAAATAGCGCATCCGGAGACAGAATTGCGAACGACAGAAAATGTCAAAGGGAAACGTTATATGGAACCGGTATATCCTTCTACCGAAAAGCTGAATGCGAAAGGATTGGGTGGTAGAGCGTTGGCTAAACTAACTTTCAAACTTTTTGAAAAGTTGCCATCAGAGGTGATTGCTGAAAATTTACCTGAAAGTATCTGCCGGCGTTTTAAATTAATGCCACGAAAAATCGCGTACAGAGCTGCTCATTTTCCTAAAAATACGACAGAATTAGAGCAAGCCAGAAACCGACTGAAATTCGAAGAGTTTTTTCTTTCTCAAATACGACTTTTTAGGATTAAATTCAATAGAAATCGCCTGATTAAAGGCTGGAAATTTGATAAAGTCGGGGATTATTTTAATACCTATTATCAAGATTTTATTCCCTTCGAATTAACGGGAGCGCAAAAACGCGTGTTGCGAGAAATTCGAAAAGATACACAAAATGGGAATCAGATGAACCGGCTGCTGCAGGGAGATGTGGGTAGTGGAAAAACGATGGTGGCTTTGCTCAGTATGTTGTTGGCGATTGATAATGGTTTTCAGACCTGCATGATGGCGCCTACCAGTATTTTAGCTCAACAACATGCGGAAGGAATCGGAAAGGAATTGGAAAAACTGGGCTTGAAATCTGCTTTACTGACCGGTAGTATTAAAGGTAAAAAAAGAAAAGAAATCCTGTTGGCAGCAGAAACCGGAGCTTTGGATATACTCATTGGTACGCATGCTCTGATTGAATATACTGTGCAGTTCAAAAATTTGTGAATCTCGGTAATTGATGAGCAACAACGCTTTGGCGTGAAGCAGCGGTCCAAGTTGTGGAAAAAAAATGTTACTCCTCCACATATTTTGGTGATGACAGCAACCCCTATTCCGAGAACACTGGCGATGACGGTTTATGGAGATTTAGATGTGTCTGTCATTGACGAATTACCTCCCGGAAGGAAAGAGATTACAACAGTGCATAGAAATGAACTGCAACGTGCACAAACCATTAATTTTATTCGCTCTGAAATTAAAAAAGGAAGGCAAACCTATATTGTTTATCCGCTTATTGAAGAATCTGCACAGATGGATTATGAGAATCTCATGACCGGGTATGAACTTATAAAGGAATATTTTCCAGAACCGGATTATTACATTAGTATGGTTCATGGAAAACAAAAAACAGATATAAAAGAGGCTAATATGCAACGTTTTGTATCGGGAGATTGTCAAATAATGGTAGCTACAACCGTGATTGAAGTAGGGGTAAATGTGCCTAATGCTACGATTATGCTGATTGAAAGTGCGGAGCGTTTTGGTTTGTCTCAACTGCATCAGTTGCGCGGACGAGTGGGACGCGGTGCAGATAAATCTTATTGTGTGCTGATGACGGCACCTAAAATTGGGAAGGAAAGTAAAAAACGCATGGATATCATGACGGCAAGTACTAATGGTTTTTGGATTGCTGAAAAAGATATGGAATTGCGCGGGCCGGGAGATATTGAAGGTACCAGACAAAGTGGTACCTTGAACCTGCATATTGCGGATGTGGTGGAAGATCGGAATATTTTGGAAATTGCCAGGGCAGAAGCTGAGAAGTTGTTGCAGAAAGATGCCGACCTGAGTCAACCGGAGCATGGAAATTTAAAACGCTTTTTGATGAACCAACAAGATAAAAATATCTGGAGCCACATTTCTTGATGATGAATGATGAGTTTGTTGTTATTTTAAAAATGGGAAAATGAATATATTCTTTACATCTTATAAAAATTTCTTTTTTAAGCTATCGCTTTTGTTGGTATGCCTATCAGGTATTTGGCAGGAAGCGAATGCACAGGGATATTTAAGATTTAAAGAAAATAAAGGACAATGGAATGAGGAAGTGTTGTATAGGGCACAACTACCCAATGGACATATTTATTTAAGACAGGGAGGAATAACGTATAGTTTTATGAATCCGGATGACATGGATCGGTTAAGGGAGTCTTTTCATGGAGGAGTACAGAATATAGGAAAAGGGGATGGTACAGATTCCGGATATTATGATGTTGGTCCCCGACACCATGGTCCTTCAGCTTTAAATCATCAACCAAAACCTACTTTCCCTAAACCCGGATTTAGTTATGAAGACCCCTTGATACTACATGGTCACGTTTATCAGGTGAATTTTAAGGGAGCCAATAAGAATGCAAACATCATTACAGATCATCAGGCTGCCACGCGATATAATTATCTTATTGGAGATGATCCTTCCAAATGGGGACATAATGTCAGCGCTTTCGGCGGCATTACTTATGAGAAATTGTACCCCAATATTGACATGCATATTTATTCCAATCAAGACGGACTGAAATATGATATGATTGTGTATCCCGGTGGAGTAGTGGAGGATATTCAATTTCAGTATGAGGGGGCGGATAAAATCTATATTGATGATGATCAATTGTATATTCAAACCTCTGTGGGAACCAGTATAGAAGTAGCGCCTTACGCCTATCAGATTATTGATGGTGTAAAAAAAGAGGTAAAGTGTAAATATCAATTAACGGATAATGTACTGCATTTTAAGATACGCGGTGGTTATGATCCGAATTATGTGCTTCGCATAGATCCAAATTTTATTTTTGCCAGTTTTAGTGGCTCTACGACAGACAATTGGGGTTATACAGCAACCTATGATGCAGCAGGAAATTTTTATATGGGAGGAATCGTATTCGGTATCGGATACCCTTCAACCACCGGTGCATTCCAAACAGAATTTGCAGGTGGCGGAAGCACTTATGGAGAAGGTGGCTTCGATATTTCAATTAGTAAGTTGAGTGCCAATGGAAGAAATTTAATTTATGCAACCTATTTAGGTGGTTCCGGAGACGAACAACCCCACAGTCTGATTGTCAATAAAAAGAATCAACTCATTATAGCCGGTAGAACAAATAGTGGGAATTTCCCCGGTAAAAAAGTTGGGAGTAGAGGAAGCTGGGATATCACATTGACAGCACTGAGCCAGGATGGAAGTACTATGGTCGGGGGAATAGTTATAGGTGGATCCGGGCAGGATGGTGTAAATATAGCTGATAAATATACGACCGTTGGAGGGAGATTTACCTATTCTCTACGTCGGTTTTACGGGGATGATGCCCGTAGTGAAGTCAATGTTGACAAGGACGGGAATGTGGTATTGGTTGGTTCAACGCAATCCGGCAATTTCCCGAAGACTTCCGGCTATTTTCAACCTGATTTTAAAGGCAGCATTGGACCTAATATTAATCAGGATGCTGTTGTATTAAAGGCAGCGCCTGATCTTTCTAATATTTTATGGGCTTCTTATCTGGGGGGAAATGAAGATGATGCAGCCTATGTTTTGGATTTTGCAGATAATGGAAATATCTATATTGCAGGAGGAACCAAAAGCAATGATTTTTCCGGTACACAAAATGGATTACAAAAGAGTTATAAGGGTGGCGTAGATGGATTTATAGCAGAAATTACCCCAGACGGGAAAACCCTGGTGAGAGCAACCTATTTGGGAACCGATCAGGCGGATCAGATT
>CAZLDH010000060.1:0-16435 GCA_964558275.1 uncultured Chitinophagaceae bacterium | reverse complement strand
ATCCTGGACGAGATGGAAAGTAAAAGGGCAGACCGGAAGAAAAAAGTGAAATAGGATAGGAAGGGAGGGAGCTCCTTGGAGGATGGTTTTTAATGGCCCGAGACGAGCTCACTTTTTTTATCGGGAGCCTATTTTTTATCTTTCCCAATAAATTTTTCTTTGGAAGGAGTTTGATTGGAGAGGATGAACTTTTCATAATTCTCTTTGTTTACCACATGAGTCTGATGGTTGGGATAGCTTTCTAAGAAGGAAGGAGGGAATCTTACTTTTTGTTTTTTCCACTTTATTTCGAAGGCGTTTAAGATGCCGTCGGCTTCTTCAAGGTAATCAATTTCGGCTTTGTCTTTGGTGCGCCAGAAGTAAGTATTGGCAAATTGGTCATGGTATCGATTTCTTTTTAATCGCTCTGCGATGAGATAATTTTCCCATAGGGCGCCTTTATCCTGTCGCATATCTGGAGAAGTAAAGTTATTGATCAGTACATTTCTAACCCCGGTATCATAAAAATAATATTTTTTACTTTTTTTGAGTTCATTTCTCCTGTTCCGATGGAAAGAGGGAAGTTTGAAGATGACAAACGTTTTTTCCAGCAAATCCAGATATTTTTCTACGGTGGTCGTATCCATATTCCCTACGGTCTGTGCCAGTTCATTATAACTAACTTCGCTACCTACCTGGAAAGCCAGGGCTTTGAGGAGTTTTTCGATATGCATGGGTTTCCGGATATTTTCCAACTCCAGGATGTCTTTGTATAAATAACTTTGTGCTAATTCTATGAGGAGCTCTTTCTCCTCTCCCGGGTGATTCACAACATCCGGATAACTTCCATAAATTAATCGGGTATGGAGCAATCTTTTTGCTTCTCGTGGAGAATGTGCATCGGAGAGTTCCTGATAACTGAAAGGATACAGGTAAAAAGTCTTTTTCCTTCCTGTCAGAGGTTCTTCGGTATTGTTTTGTAAGTCAAAAGCAGAAGAACCTGTGGCAATAACCTGTATGTCGGGATAATTATCGTAAATCAGTTTTAGTTTTTTTCCGATATCTGGTACTTGCTGCGCTTCGTCAATGACGACCAGCTTATTTTTACTACCAATAAGTTGTAGCAGTTGAGTACTTGTTTGAGCTTGAATAAGGTCTTCTAAAATATCCGCTTCATCTGCATTGATCCAAGTGGAGGGTTTATTTATCTCTTTGACGACCGCGCGTAATAAGGTGGTCTTTCCCACCTGTCTTGCTCCAATGAGCAGGATAGTTTTTCCTTTAAAACAATAAGAGACTATGCGATCCTTTAAAGTCCTTTCGATCATTAGTAAGTGTTATTTTTAACGAAACTATGAAATAAAATGACTTATTCCAAAAATATCGCCTCTTTTTTCGATTGTATTCTAAAAATATCGCCTCTTTTTTCGATTATGTTCTAAAAATATCGTTTATGCTTTCATGAAAGTTACTTTCCCGGTAATTTAAACCGCATCACGATTTCCCCTGTTTTGGGGTCTATCTCTACTTTTTTATCTTCTAAGCCCGCATCTTTTCCGGTCGTCATTTTCATAAGTCCGGAGAGGAAATCCATTCCCGAATTCAAGATGCTTTCCATTTCTTCCGAGGGAGAAGATGGGGGCTGGGCAGCCAATTCTTTATTCTCTTCGGATGTAGATTCCTTATATGGTTCTTTTTCCTCTTCGCTGATCAATTCTTTTATCGTCTCTTTTTCTTCGGGAGAGGTTGTTTGTTCTTCCTGTTCTTCTTCCTTTGCGTCCTGTTCTTGTGAAGTGTCTATTCCATCAATAGCTTCCTCTAATTCTTTTAGGAATTCGGCCCTTCCGGCGGCAGAGAAATCCACCTCATCCAGTCCGCTGTTACTTAATACGCCGTCAAAAAGATTTTGTTTCAATGAAAGCCCGGAAGCGATTTTCATTTCTATGGAGTCGCGGGTGAGCAGGTTGATCACGGTTAACTGTTTCTTCGTTTGTCCAAGTCGGTCGATCCTTCCGATGCGTTGATTTTTCTTGGCCGGATTCCAGGGGAGTTCAAAGTTGATTACCGTATCTGCAGCTTGTAGATTCAGACCGCTTCCGCCGGCTTCTGAGGAGAGAAAAATGTTACAGCCCGGATCGGAGGAAAATTTGTCGATCAGCTTTTGCCGGTGCTTGACCGCTACTTTTCCGGTCAATTGCGCATAGTTTATCCCTTCTTCCCGCAACATCTTTCCGATGAGCTCTAACATGGTCACCCATTGTGAAAAGATAATGATCTTTTTTGTTCCACTTTTGATATCCAGTTTCTCCAGAAGAATGTGTTTCAGTTCCTGCATTTTAGGAGAATGGTAGGTCTCTTTGTCGATAAGATAGGTGCTGTCGCAAGCCATGCGCATATTGTTGAGCAGCAGCATCAACCTTTGCCAGTCATAGGGAGAAATATATTTTTTTCTGAGGATGGTAGCTACTCCTTTGGCAAAAGAACTGTGATAATCGGCCTGATCCGGGTGTAGGTCAACAGGAACGGTCATTTCAGTCACATTGGGCAGTTCTTTGATGACTTGTCGCTTTTCTCGCCTGAGCAAGACAGATTTTAGACGTTCGTTCAGTTGTTGCAGGTTATAGTATCCTACAATTTTATCTTTTTTATTTGCGTCAAAATAGCAATGTTGGTAAGAGAATTCCCACAAAGGGGTAAGAAAATCGGGATCTATAAATTGCATCACCGAATAGAGGTCGATCAAACGATTTTCGATGGGCGTTCCCGTAATCACTAAAGCATGTTTTTTATGGAGTTTTTTAATATTTTGAGCCGTTATCGTGGTGTAATTTTTAATGCGTTGCGCCTCATCCAGAATGATAAAATCCGTATCCATTCTATTCATGGCTTTCACATCTCGCAAGACGGTCTCATAATTAGCAATGAGGAAATAAGCATCGCTCTCTTGATATAAACGGGCTCTTTCCTCCGGTAATCCCTGTATCACAACAGCTTTCTCCTTGGAGAATCGTTCGATTTCCTGTTTCCACTGATCTTTTAGGGAAGCCGGACAGATAATCAGGCATCTTTTGAAATCAAAAACCGCCTTTTTCATCACAGCCGTACCTATGGCCTGTAGGGTTTTCCCAAGCCCCATTTCATCGGCAATGATAGCTCCTTTTTTGAAAGCGGCAAATTGCACGCCTTTTTTCTGATAAGGAAAAAGTGTGGCGTTTAATAAAGAATAGTCCAAAGGCTCTGTCTTGCTTACGGTTTCGAGCATTTCTTCCTCCCAGGCTTTCTGTACTTTCTCTTCTACTTCCGGTCTGATCTTTATTTTGGGATAGGTATCGGCATCGCGGAGGAACAATAGGAAATCTTTTACCTTCTCTTCTTCAATATAATCTTTTTCTCCAAAATATTGATGGATGAAATCCCGGGTCGCCGGCTTCATCTCATGCGGATAGTATCGGGTGATGCGGTAATCATGCAATGGATCCAGAAAAATCTCTATAAAAGGATATTGTTTGCTCAGCCTGTTAAACGTTCTTTTCTTTGATTTTAAGGCATTGAAGGCATACATGATATGCTTGGTCGTTCCCAGTTTATTGGTTTTGAGATCCGGATTGTCAATGTATCCGGTTTCATTCTCAAAGTCTCTTAAAGTGATTTTATAATGGACTCCTTTTTCATTGACCAATTCGTGTTCGCCATAAATATTATCGGCAAAAGTGATGGAATAATTGGCTTTAGCCGCTTTTTCTTTTCGTTCTTCCAATACCCTTTTCATCATCCCTTCCCGGGTATATGTTTTCCCGATGGGATGCACCTGCGGCTCGGTATTTTTTAATTCTTCTTTAATCTGCAATAAGGCGGCTACGCTACAGCCGTCCCAATCCATCTTTTTCTTTTTGTGACAATAAGACCAGCTATCTTCTTCCTTTTCGATATTCACCTCAAGCGGCTCTTCCTCAGGTAGCTCAACCAAAACCTCCCAGCGGGTTTTCCCGTGCGTAAGTATTTGGCAGGCTCCCATTAAATACAACTTTTTTCCTCTGTTGTATTCTTGTTTTTGAACTATTTCTGCATCTCTGAGTTTTAATAAAAAATCATCTATTTTTTCTGTTATTGTTTGTTCTTCGGCTGCTTCACCCATTGCATTAGTTTTTGAGGTAAAATTAAAGGATATGGGGATAAAAATCAATAATTTCGTATCTTCATACCTAAATTTCTATTGTGATGAGTACAGATGTAATGACCAGACCGCCGCGTACGATGATGGAAGCTTTTCGAAGCCTTCCGGAGGGAACACTCGTTCAATTGATTGAAAATAATATCGTTATGTCGCCAGCGCCTAAATTTCAGCATCAAAAAATATTGGGAGAAATTTTCTTTCAGCTACAAAAGTTTATTAAAGAGAAAGAATTGGGACAAGTGGTTATGGCACCCGTTGATGTTTATCTCGGAGATAAAAACGCTTTTCAACCGGATATTCTTTTTATCAGTAATGAGAGGAAATCCCTAATAGAAGAGGATGGTTTGCATGGCGCACCGGATTTGGTGATAGAAATTCTTTCCCCGAGTACTGCACGCTACGATTTAGAAGAAAAGAAAGATGTTTATGAACGATTTGGTGTGAAAGAATATTGGATTGTAGAACCGGAATCTCAATCTGTCAACGGCTATACGCTGGTTCATGATTCTTTTAAAGAAATACCGGCAGAGAAAGGAGAAATTAATTCCAAATTGTTGGGAGAACGTTTTACTTTTTAGGAAAGATAATTTGTCGTTTCCAATTCATTGAGCCTCCTTTTGTATCGTATTCTTTGTAAAGGCAATATTTTTTATATCGAAGAAATACGAAGTACGGAGACAATTTGCATCTGTTATTTTGTCGGGGGGAGATTCTACCTTACTCACTGTAAAATAAAAGACTTTCCCATTTGTGAAAGTATCCGGTATCGCTGCACCAACAGCATTATGATAGAGGGAGTCATCATCAAAGTTCTTTTTAGGCCAAATAGCTTTCTTAGCATTTAGCCCTATGCTCGATAGGGATGGCTTAATGACCTGAATAACTGGCCAGCAACCTTTTCCTATATATTTCCCTTTAAAAACAATGCCTTTTACGGAAGTATCTTTTTTACAGGATGTAGCCACAAGGAATAAAAATGTCAACAAAATGGAAAAGCGTTTCATAACCAGTATTTTTAATATGACAAAAGAATGATGGAAAACGTTGCATAAGTACTATGTTAAAGATATCAATTTTATAACGACTAATGGCTGATCGCAATAAATGTAGAAGGATAAAAAAAGGTACTTTTTAAGAAAGCCAATAATTTCGTATCTTCATACCTAAATTTCTATTGTGATGAGTACAGATGTAATGACCAGACCGCCGCGTACGATGATGGAAGCTTTTCGGAGCCTTCCGGAGGGAACACTCGTTCAATTGATTGAAAACAATATCGTTATGTCGCCAGCGCCATTTGATAGACACCAAAGAATCCTTTCTGATATCTATCTACAATTAGGAGCTTTTGTTAAAAAGCATCATTTGGGAGAGACGAGAGTAGCTCCTTATGATGTCTATCTCGGAAATAAAAATGCTTTTCAACCGGATATTCTTTTTATCAGTGAGGAGAGGGTGTCGCTCATAGAAGAAGACGGTTTGCATGGCGCACCGGATCTGGTGATAGAAATACTTTCGCCGAGTACGGCACGCTACGATTTAGAAGAAAAGAAAGATATTTATGAGCGTTTTGGTGTAAAAGAATATTGGATCGTAGAACCGGAATCTCAATCTGTCAACGGCTATGCGCTGATCCATGATTCTTTTGAAGAAATACTGGCGAATAAAGGAGAGATTCATTCCAAATTACTGGGAGAAATATTTATTTTTTAAGAATACTCCTTATCAGTTCATTGGCGATGTGGCTGCTTTCGATGCGCATCATGCTTTCCTGTGCACTGCCATAGCTCATGAGGTTGATGCTGCCATACCAAGTTATTCGCTGGTCTATGACGGCAAATTTTTGATGAATTTTTGATTGAAAGACGAGTTTGATTCCTTTCTGTTTCAGGGCTTTAAAAAGAATAGAAGGAATAGACGGGTTTCTAAAATCTTCCGCCGGTCGGGTAACTAATGTTATCTTGGTTTCTTTGTTTCGGCTTTCTGTCAACAGCGGAAGCATCTTTTCGACTCTTCTTTTGGATACGAAAGGACTGACGATGAGGATTTCCTTTGTAGCATTCAATAGATCCTGACTATAGACCGGCAGAAAGTTATCTTTATCAAAAATAATGTCTGCGGTTTCATTCTTTAAATCCCCTCCTTTTACTTTGTAGCCGATACCGGCATAGCCACTTAACCTTTTGGCATACATTTTTTCTAACATTTTGACATGAATATCTACATAATCATACACCAGGACCTCTTTTTTGCCTTCATAAAGCCGATGCAATCGTCCGGTATATTGTTGTAATGTGCCTTTCCAGGAAATGGGCATGGCCAGAAAAAGTGTATCCAGCCGTGCTTCATCAAAGCCTTCCCCAATATATTTTCCGGTGGCGACTAAAGTTATTTGTTCATGGGCTGATATTTGATGAATCTGGTCAAAAACCTGTCGGCTTTCTTTTGCTGTTTGTCCTCCGGTGAGTGCGATAACGTTAGGGATCTTTTTCTGAAGTTGTTGAATCAGGATTTTGACATGAGCCGTTCGTTCTGTCAATACCAGGGCATTTCTTCCCTTTTTATGATTGTTGATAATGTCATCGACAATGAATTGATTGCGCATGCCGTCATGGGTCATTTTGTGATATAGCTCCTGAATAGTCCAATCGCTGTTGGCCGTAGAACGTGGATCTTTTGTAACTAAAAAGCCTGTGAAGCGGGGAATGACAAAATGATCGAAAGGTCTTTTTGCTGCTTGTTTTCGGATAGCAATCCGGTGTCTTATCGGGCCACAGCACATGAAAATTATGGGATGATGTCCGTCCTTTCTGGTCGGCGTAGCGGTCAGTCCATATACATATTGGGCGGTCACTTGTCTTAAGATCTGTTCGAAGCTAAAAGCCGGGATATGGTGACATTCATCGACGAATACCATTCCATAGTTTTTTACGAGTTCTTTGACCTCTCCTTTTCGGTTCAGGGATTGCATGATGGCAAGGTCTATACTGCCCGTTAAATGATGTTTCCCGCCACCGAATTGACCGATTTCATTCTTCTCGATTTGAAGGAAAAAGGCCAGCCGCTCTATCCATTGAGAAAGCAATTGTTTTCGGTGAACTATAATCAGGGTATTGGTTTTCTTCCGGGCTATTATATAGGTCGCCATGACGGTTTTCCCAAAGGCAGGAGGTGCAGCTATGATGCCATTATCATAACGGAGAAGTTGTTTCACAGCCTGTTCCTGCTCCGGTCTGAGCTTTCCGTTAAATGTTGCGTGTATGCGCTTCCCTTTGTTCCTTTTGTCGGAATAGCGAGTTTTTACCTTACTTTTATCCAAGAGCTGAGAAAGGTCTTCTTCACAACCTTTTGGCAGACAAAAATATATCGGGGTCTCCTGTGCGCAAGAGATGATTCTGGGAATGTTATACACGGGAAGACGCATGGCTTGTGTCTTGTAGAATTGAGGATTTGAGAACGCTGCCAGTCGTTTGAGCGCATTTAATCCTTTCTGTGAGATGTCTTTCTTGGGGATGTAGAGCTGGTCGGCTCGAACGATTGTTATTTCATCGGGGAAGTCTTTGGGGAGTAACGTTGTTTTTTGAGGTTTTCTAACCCAGGGCTGCTCTGTTTCCTGATCTTGCTTTAATGTCCCCAATTCATTTCCTTTGTGAAGTTTTTTTATGAACAGGTGGAGGTTATTTTTCGGTATCTTTGTTATTGAATCTAAAAAAGACCATTGGTCGGAGTAGGTTTGTAAGTTCTCATCTATAAAGACACTATTATCATGCTGCCTGACCGCTTTCTGCAGAGGTAATGCGATAAGATTACCAAATCCGCCTTTGGGCAAAATGTTCTGATTTGGGAAAAAGCGATCATAAGAGGTAAAAGATATTTCATGGCGTTGTTCCATGGCTGTGGTCAGTAAAACAGTCCCCAATTTCCTTGCTATTGAGGCTTCGGTTTTTTCTTCAAAAAAGAACCAGAGATGGGCGCCATTTCCTGAGCGAGATCTTTCAATGGCAAAGGGGATATCTGAATCCTGACAAACGGCAACAACAGCCAGCACATCTTGTTGCCAATTTTGTTTATCAAAGTCTATGGCTAAGAAATAACAACTGTTATCCGGTAATAAAGGATAAATACCGGCAGTGAGTGCTCCTCTGAGGTGCGCTTCTATAGCTTTCCCATCGTATGGTTGAAAATGCTGGTGGGAGCAGACGGAGCATTTTATCTGTGGTTTTTTGCAGATTCCCAGTTTCCATTCATTATGGCATACGGGGCTGTATCCCGACTTCCCTTTTTTATTTTCCCATCTTTTGGCAAAAAAATCTTTTCTGCCTTTGAACAACGATAGGTATAATTCTATCTTTTCTTCAGAGGAACGGAATTTGTTGAAAGAAGATGTTGATGGCGTATCTTTAGTTGATGCCTTCTTTTTATCAAGAAGTTGGTCTATCCCTAATCGCTTTTTTAAGGCTGTGTTCTCTCTCCTCAACTGTTCATTCTCTTCTTGCAGTAATGTTATTTTTTTCTGTAGCGAGGAAAGGGATGGGGCATAAGAATCCATGACGTATGATTGAAAAAGGAATTTAAATCTTTTCAAGATAAGAAAAATGGAGAAAAGATGTTTATGATAAACTCTGATAAGTAAAAAAGGATGGATATACAAGCCTGTTTTTCTCAATAAATACTATGTTTGCACATATTTTATAGTATTATGAACTTACAAATTGATCACAAGAGCAACCTTCCTTTACATGCTCAGGTAGAACAAGTATTACGTAAATTAATAGGTCAGTCAGCTTATAAAAAAGGCAAACCGCTTCCCAAAGAGGTGGAATTAGCGAACCGCTTTGGGGTATCCAGAAATACCATTCGACAGGCAACCAATAAGCTCGAGAATGAAGGATTGATATCCCGTAAAAAGGGGGTGGGTACTTTTGTAACTCCCCACGGACTTTCTACTCAGCTGAGTCATTGGCATAGCTTTACGATGGAAATGATGGAGAAGGGGATTCCTTTTCAAAATATAGAAATAACTGCCTCATGGGTAAAAACTAACAAGAAAATAGCCGATTTTTTTCGGATTCGTAAAGGCACAAAGGTATTGTCTTTGAAAAGATTAAGAGCTGTCCATAATCAACCGGTCGTTTATTTTGAGAGTTATTTTCATCCGCGTATTGGATTGAATGAGGAAGAAGATTTTAGCCAGCCATTGTATCAGTTGTTGGAGGAAAAATTCGATATTGTGGTTGTTCGTTCCAGCGAGCATATTCGTGCACAATTGGCCGGATCAATGGCTAAGAAACTCAATATTCAAGCTGTTGATCCTATGTTGGTCAGAGAACGGTTTGTTTATGATCCCGGTGACCGATCGGTAGAATATAATATTGGCTTTTACCGGGCAGATAAATTTACTTATTCTATTGATATAAGAAAGTAAAGATTCAAATTGTGCTGTAAAAGTTTGTATTTTCTATATTTTTATTATCTTTGTCATGTTTGAACATTTGAACATTTAATTTAGATGATCAAGTCTCTGTTAAAATAAGAACATTAAACTAGGTAACAAAGCATTTATATAAGATGCTGTAAGAACAACAATGCATATGAAGAAACAAGATGTAGTCTGCTTGCGGAAAACAAAGCAATCTGTTTTACCTGTAAAAAAGCAGGAAATAGCGGAAGCAGATTATGATGTATATCCCTCATTTCATTTAGAGCAGGGCAAAATTAATGAAGGTTTTGAAGGCCTTGTCGATTATATTATTCAACAGAAAACCGTAATCATAGAAGGTTATGCAGGGATTTTTTGGGAGCAAATCAAAGAAGAAATCCGACAGGCACTCCCTCAAAATACCAAGATTCATATTCAGGAAACCAAAGATTGGTTTTTACCCGAAGAGAGGATAGCGCCGTTATTACAACCCTATCTGGGCGCAGAGGATTCCGTTTGGGGAACGCGATGCGACAAAAAATTGATGGATCTTTTTGACAAGAAAAAGATCAGAGAATGCCAACAGGATTCGCATGCAGACCTTAATATTATTGTGGGTCCCGGGGCTGCTTTTTCAGGATGGGAAGCTCCCATAATTTATTTGGATCTTCCTAAAAACGAATTACAATATCGTATGCGGGCAGAGCGCGTGACCAATTTAGGCAGTAATAAAACAGCTCCTCCTACACAGATGTATAAACGCTTCTTTTTTGTGGACTGGGTACTATTAAACCAGCACAAAAAAGAGCTATTGGATAAAATTGAGATCATCGTTGACAGCCAACGTCCGGATACGGTTACCTGGATGTATTTTAAAGATGCGCAAAGGGCTTTTCGGACGATGAGCGAAAATGTTTTTCGGGTGCGTCCGTGGTTTGAGCCCGGTGCATGGGGCGGAAAATGGCTCAAAAGAAACCTGAAAGGACTAAACCGGGAGGAGGTAAATTATGCCTGGTCTTTTGAATTAATCACTCCAGAAAATGGGGTATTGTTGGAAAGCAACGGACTGCTGCTGGAAATCTCTTTCGATTTTATGATGTATGCCAATAATGCTCATATCCTTGGGAGAGAAAATGCAGTAAAGTTTGGAGATGATTTTCCTATTCGATTTGATTTTTTGGATACCGTGAAAGGGGGGAATCTTTCTATTCAATGTCATCCGTCTTTGGCTTATATAAAGAAACATTTTGGACAAAGTATAACGCAGGATGAAACTTATTATATTTTGGATGCGGATGAAGAAGCCAGTGTTTATCTTGGATTTCAAGAAAATATTGATCCAACGGTTTTTCGAAAAAAACTTGAAAATAGTAAGATACAAAACATTCCGGTAGATATTTCGCAATATGTACAGCAATTTCCTGCAAAAAAACATGACTTTTTTCTGATTCCAAATAGCACCATTCATAGTGCAGCGGCGGGAAATTTGGTGCTTGAGATTAGCGCTACTCCCTATATTTTCACTTTCAAAATGTATGATTGGTTGAGGCTTGATTTGAATGGAGATCCGAGGCCCATTAATATTGATCATGCTTTTAATAATTTAAATTTTGAAAGAAAAGGGAAAAAAGTAGAAGAAGAACTTATTTCAAAACCCGTTATAATACAGTCGGGGGACGGATGGAAACAAATTCATTTACCGACTCATCCTGATCATTTTTATGATGTTCATCGGTATGATTTTTTGCATGAAGTTACGATCTCTACGGAAGACAGCTGTCATGTTTTAATGCTTGTGGAGGGAGAATCTATTGTATTGAAGACAAAACAGGGAATGAGGCAGCGATTTCATTATGCAGAAACCTTTGTGGTTCCGGCAGCTGCAGAAAGTTATACCCTGACCAATGAAGGAAGGGGGGAAGCAAAAGTGATAAAAGCGTTTTTGAAGGCTGAAAGTGAAAAGTCTAATGCTGAAGGCAAAAAGTGAGATAATTTCAAAAATTTTTTATGAAAAACAGCATTTCTTTTTCTCGTTTTGCCTATCTGACCTTGATCTGCATTATAGCAGCGTTGGGCGGCTTTTTGTTTGGTTTTGACACCGCTGTTATATCTGGTGTAGTGGGTTTTGTGAAAGACGAGTTTGCCATGTCGGCAGCCATGGAAGGCTGGTTTGTGAGCTGTGCTTTGTTAGGTTGTATTATTGGGGTATCCTTTGCCGGAAAACTCAGCGATAGTTATGGGCGTAAAAAAGTACTGTTATTATCTGCGTTACTTTTTACTATTTCTGCTATAGGATGTATGCTGGCGAAAGGAGAGACCGTTTTGATAAGCTTTCGTTTTGTTGGTGGATTGGGTATTGGTGTAGCTTCTATGGTATCTCCTTTGTATATTTCAGAATTTTCTCCTGCGCGGCTAAGAGGAAGAATGGTTACCTTATATCAATTAGCCATTACCATTGGTATCCTGTGCGCTTATTTTTCCAACGCTTCCCTTTTAAAATATTCTTTGAATGATGTATTTTCAGGTACAGGATTTTGGAACTGGATTGTGACGGAACACGTATGGCGGAGTATGTTGGGCATGGGAGTGATCCCGGCTGCCATATTTTTTATTTGTTTGTTTTTTGTTCCTGAATCTCCCCGTTGGTTATTGATGAGAAAACAAGAAA
The DNA here is from genome assembly GCA_964558275.1 of uncultured Chitinophagaceae bacterium. GTDB lineage: Bacteria > Bacteroidota > Bacteroidia > Chitinophagales > Chitinophagaceae > FW021-bin31. The sequence continues at coordinate 4,195 of CAZLDH010000060.1, read as the reverse complement.
GCAAGGCAAAGAAACTTCTTGGAAAGGTGAATGACGAAGAAACTACAACAAAGGAAGTAGCCGCTATTAAATCTTCTTTCAAGGATGAAAAAGGAAGCTTTAAAGAATTATTATCTCCTGTTTATCGCACGGCTTTGATTATTGGAATACTCTTACCTTTTTTGTCACAATGGTCCGGCATCAATGCCATCATTTATTATGGTCCCCGTATTTTGGATGAAGCAGGATTTACCTTAGGCGGTGCTTTTGGTGGGCAGGTAACTATTGGTATTGTAAATGTGATTTTTACTTTTGTCGCTATTTTTACGGTGGATAAGTGGGGAAGAAAGCCGTTGCTTAACTTAGGTGTTTCTCTGGCAATTATATCTCTCGTAGCCATCGGCGTTTTATTCCAATTGAATATTCAGGAAGGCCCATGGATTCTGTTACTTATCTTGGTGTATATCGCCAGTTTTGCTTTTTCGTTCGGGCCGGTGAGTTGGGTCATTGTCAGCGAAATTTTTCCGACCTCTGTCAGGGGGCGGGCGATGGCTTTAGGTACACTTTCTTTGTGGGTTGCCAATTTCTTCATTGGTCAGCTGACCCCTATGCTGTTGGATGGTATAGGTCCGGCTGGTACGTTCTGGCTCTTCGCGATTATTTGTTCCCCGACCTTGTGGCTGATCTGGAAACTGATTCCTGAGACAAAAGGACAATCATTAGAGGAAATAGAACAGTATTGGAAAGAAAAAGCACGGGAGAGAGAAAAAATACACAAATAAAAAAGATAGTTGAATGATATTCAGCTATTAGTGCTTTTCTTGTAAAAGAGATTGATTAAATAATTAAGATTAAAAGTATGAAGAAGATTATTGTTTTGTTTTTGAGCACTTTCTGTATGCTTATTATTGGGGCACAAACGCTCTTTGCTCAGGTCAATAATTCAACTAAGACTCTCTGGAAAATCGGCCAGTCTGACAGCAGCGCCTCCGAATTTGCCTTAGCACCTTCCGGCTATAAAGACTTTATAAAAAAAGATTTTGGATGGGAAGACGGTTTTTATCTCATTGGAAGTTCTACGCCCGGGGAAGACTGGCCTTATGTTTTGCCGGGACCAAAAGACGGGTGGGCAGGTTCAGGAGGACATGCCGGCTATCGTGCTGCCGTATTAAATATTCTTTTTGGTATGGATAAGCTTCCAAAAAAAGGCAGCTATGAACTGGTGATTGATTTGTTGGATATACATGCTGAAAAACCACCCTTGTTTAAAGTCTCAGTCAATGATACCTCTTGGGAATACCAACTGCCTAAAGGTTCGGGAGAAGGTATTTATAAAGGAAATCAAACAAGTTATAACGGCTATGTGATTAAAGTATCCATACCAGCAGAGGTGCTTCGGAAAGGAGGCAATGAAGTGCAACTAACCAACTTATGGGGTTCCTGGCTGGTATTTGATCAAATCCGGTTGGAAGGACCTTCGGAAGTTCAAATAAGCAAACCTCAAAATGCATTTATCCGCAATGTAAAAGCAGCAGATTATGAAATAAAGGCGAATGACAACGCTGCACAACCTTTACTCATTGATGTACAACATCTCAAAGGAGAACCGGTATTAACTGCATTCGTAGATGGAAAAAATATTTTTGAAAAAAAGATCGTGAAGGGAAGGTATGTTTTCGAAGCGCCCATGCCAGCTGTAACAGCTGAAAAAGAAAGTGATTATGTGATTAAAATAAATGACCGTGTGATTCGTTCCGGTACGGTCTATCGTTCTCCTCAAAAGATGATAACCCCTGCTGGTTATGTGAATACAATGATGGGCAGCGCACATTCCCGTTGGATGATTGCGCCCGGTCCGTGGATGCCTTTCGGCATGGTGAAAATTAGTCCGGATAACCAAAATGCAGACTGGCAGGGCGGATACGACCCTATATTTGAAAGTATTGGCGGCTTTAGTCACATCCATGAATGGACGATGTCGGGACTTTCCATGCTTCCAACGAACGGCCCATTGGTTACCAAAATGGGAGACCAAACCCATCCCGATAGCGGATACAGATCTCGTATTGATAAAGAAAGTGAAGAAGCACCATTGGGCTATTATAAAGTGCGGTTGACAGACTATGACATCACGGCGGAACTTACTGCTACTACACGTTGTAGTTTTCAACGTTATACTTATCCTTCAGCTGCCGAAGACTTATCGCAGGCATTACCTAAAGAAAAAAATGCCAGAGTATTAGTTGATTTTGCCACGCCGGCAGAATATGGTTACAACTTACTTGATATTGAAGTAAGGCAGGTAAATGACCATACCATTGAAGGCTATAGTAAGCAGAAATCACCCGGAGTTTGGGGGAACGACATTGATCAGGATTATACCATTCATTTTGTCATGGAGTTTGATCAGCCTATTAAAAGCTTTGGTTACTGGATTGATAGTACGGTGAAAAGGAATGTATCCCAAATGGCATTTAAGAATACTTCCTCCGTTCAGGAAGGACAGAAGAGGGATGTTGGTCTCTTTATTGAGTTTAATACCGGCTCTAAGCAAAGTCGAAAGACAACTAAAAACCCCGTTGTTCAAATCAGAACCGGTATTTCTTATGTAAGTATTGAAAATGCCAAAGAGAATTTGCAAAAAGAAATTATAAAGCCTTTCGGCTGGGATTTTGATGCGGTAAGGCAACACAATGTGGATACTTGGGATGATTTATTAAGCCGTGTAAAAATTACCACTACCGACCGGCGGGAGAAGAAACGTTTTTATACCAATATGTATAGGGCTTTATGCAGCCGTAATATTTTTAGTGATGTAGATGGGAAATGGGTGGATGCTACCGAAACGGTTCGCCAATTAAAAGATCCGGATGCCGTTGCGCTGGGTTGTGATGCTTTCTGGAATACTTTCTGGAATTTGAATCAATTTTGGAATCTGGTTACGCCGGAATGGTCTGCAAGATGGGTGAAATCACAATTAGCTATGTATGATGCCAATGGCTGGCTGGCCAAAGGTCCAGCTGGTATGGAATATATTCCGGTGATGGTAGCCGAACATGAAATACCGCTTATCGTAAGCGCTTATCAAATGGGGATAAGGAATTTTGATGTGCAAAAAGCGTACGAGGCTGTTCGCAAAATGGAAACCGTACCCGCTCAAAAAGTCGGCGGAGGGCTGGCTGGGAATCGTGACCTGGAAGCATTTCTAAAATATCATTATGTGCCTTATGACAAAGGCCGTTTTTCCAATACATTAGAATATGCTTATGATAATTGGACAGTAGCACAGTTTGCGAAAGCATTAGGTAAAGAAAACGATTACAAATTGTTCTCCGAAAGAGGACGTTGGTGGAAAAATGCCATTGATACGACCACCGGTTACGCAAGAATGCGAAAGTCTGATGGAGCATGGTTACCCGATTTTGACCCTTTTAAGTCAGGAGCTAACAGTGAATATGTAGAAGGGAATGCCTGGCAGCTCACTTATTTTGTGCCACAGAATGTGCCTGCTTTAATTGATTGGATTGGAAAAGGAAGGTTTGTAAAAAGGCTTAAGTGGGGATTTAATCAAAGCTACCAATGGCGGTTTAATTCACCCTATGACGATTATTGGGATTATCCGGTGGTGCAGGGCAATCAACAATCCATGCAGTTTGCCTTCTTGTTTAATTACGCAGGCAAGCCCTGGCTTACACAAAAGTGGAGTCGGGCTATCCTTGATCGGTATTATGGGTATGGCGTATCCAATGCTTATCTGGGTGATGAAGATCAGGGACAAATGAGTGCCTGGTTTGTTATGGCAGCTATCGGGCTTTTTCAAACCGATGGTGGAGCCGCTGCCAATCCTATTTATGAGATTGCCAGTCCTTTGTATAAAAAAATAACGATTGATTTAGGTAATCGGTTTGGTAGGGGTAAGACATTTACCATTGTAGCCAAAGATGCTTCTCGTAAGAATAAATATATCCAGTCGGCAGTGTTGAATGGTCAAAAACTGAATTCTCCTTTCTTCCCTGCAAGTGAACTATTAAAAGGCGGAAAATTGGTTTTAGAAATGGGTTCGGAACCCAATAAAGCATGGGGTAATATTCATTAGTGAATCAAATAGTCTTGAAAAATTTATTTAATTAAAATTATAATATGAGATTCCTGTTAAGAATGTTTCTGTATAGTGTATTGCTTTTATCGGAGGTGTGTTTTCAGGCCACGGCACAAC
>CAZLDH010000059.1:2346-16468 GCA_964558275.1 uncultured Chitinophagaceae bacterium | reverse complement strand
GTTCGGTCATCAATTCCTAACAGATTTTAATTTCCTCGCATTCAAGTAGGCCTTAAATTCTTGAAAACTCATTTCTTTAGTGTCCTCAGCAATCTTCTTTCTAACTTCCCTGAAGAATTTAACGGTATCAAACCCGCCTGCCGGACGGGCAGGTTCTTTTTCAATATTTTCTTTATTCTTTTTCATTCTATGATGTCTTTTGGTGAACGTATGTCAATTTGAATATACCCATTTTTAAGGTTTATGGCGTTGTAGCCTCGGATTCTAAATATATTTACGATATGTTTGAAGTTCCAACTTACTAAATAGTCAGCTTTGTTTATGGTAGCTGCAGCAATATGTCTGCAATCATCTAAGCTGGTTTGTCCTACTACTTTTTCAGCGATATATTCTCTCGCCAAGTCTTCTATTTGCTGTGTTATTTCGACAAATTCTGTATAATCATCTGATAAATTCAGGAAATGTTCTTTTACTTTCTCCGGTGCATTTTCAAGTTCAAGTTCTGTTAAATCCGAGTACACGCAAATAATCTCTCTTCTGCGCACCATTGCAAAAAGCTTTTCTGTTTCTTCTTTGAATTCTACATCAAAGATTCCGCCGAAAACAGAAGTGTCGAAATAAAGTCTCGGTTTTACCATAAATCAAATTTACAAAATAAATTCTCCAAGTTCAATATTTCATTTGTTAACATTGGCTTTTCTCGTAATTTAATTTTTACTTGGGGTGTTACTTTGGTTGACCGACAAAACAATAAAGGGCTTAAACGCATGTAGTACAACGGAATGCGGTTTAAGCCCTTTATTGTTAGCGGCTGTAATTTATTATTTTATTCTTGTTCGTTTTATTTGCCTTCGTTGTTCAAGTCAAGTTGTCCAATGTTATCTTTGATTATTGGTTCTCTGTCAAATGTCACGGGAATATTGTGGGGTTTTCCCAATAAGTTTGTTCCATTGTGAAATGTGTTATTGCTAATTATTATTTCGTCTTCATACCAACAATCGAAGAAATTTACAAAGTCTTTGAAGTTGTTGTTTATTATGTTTATTGGATTTCCCGCTTTATTGTGTCCGCCTGCTTGGAAGTCCAAGTAGTTGTCAAATGTGCAATTATCTATTGTCAGCCCACCAAGAAAGTATGTGAATACAAATTGACACTCTTTGAAATGGCAATTTATAAGTTTTACAGGTTTGTCAAACTGCGTAACACTACCCGAAAAATATTCAACAACGCAATTTTCAAAAACCACTTCTTTTTCCCAAGTCTCGTTTGTTTCAACTTTTAGTTCGCCACCAATATAAAAGTCAGTCAAAGGTCTTCCGTCTTGTAGTAAGTCGGTTGCCCTTTCGGTTGATATGTTATTTTTTGGTGTCGTCATATTATAGCCGCTAACAGCGCAATAGACGTAATAACGAACAGGAATAATAATCTTTTGAATTTCACATAAATACGTTTAAAAATAATTTAAATAAGGGCGTTAAATGTACAATGTTTATGACAAATCCATTTCGGATCGATAAAGGTGTTAAGTTTTTTGATATACATTTTGATATAGCTAATTTTCTTTCTTTTGACTTTTACTCAAAAAACCGATGCTTTAATCCCGGTGTGGGTATCATACATTCTTTTCTTTTTCCGAACCATTTATAGCGATTGTGTGCTATGAAATTATAAATGGGATCTCTGATGAATTTTGGCAAGATTAAAAAAAGTGCAAGAAACCTCCATCCTCCGGATAGCTCTTTTGCTATCTTTAAGGCTGCTGTTGATTTAACGTAAATTTGCCCATCTTTTAATAAAACCAAACTTTGCATTTGCCCGGATAAGGTTATTTTCTTTGGAAGTTTTTTTTGTGCATAATCTGATTGTAATGATGCAAACTTGTAGTGCGCTTCGTCATCATGTTTGATAATAAAGGTTACCGCATTATTACATAAATTACAAACACCATCAAAGAATATTATTGGTTGTATTACTTCCATTTTCGGAAACTTTCTACAAATCTACAAGATTCATATTGCTTTTGAAAAACCGGGACTGTCATTGACACTTATTGACCAAGTATGAAAGAAATTAAGTGTAGCTTTTCTTTAAGAAAGGATATACCTTCAAATTTGTTTAATTTTGGATTTTTGAGATAAATCGTTTCTATCAGAACAATTATAGCGCATGATTGTAATAGTCTATAATTGAAAAAAAGCTGATTGGAATGTATAATTGTCGAAAGAAATTATTTTTGAATGGACTGTACAACTGAATTTATTGATTACAAGAAAACGGGCTATTATTCTCCTCTGATGATAGATTATCTGAAGGAGGATGCGCGGCTATCTCCCTTTTATAAATATTCTCCAATACAACCTGATTTTGATGAAATTATCGAAAACAGAAGGAAAGGAAAAGTGGACAGAAAACTCTTGAGAGAAGAGACTTTAGCTTTGTATAATGGGCTTGAATGTGACGAAGAAGTGAGTCGTAATATTCAACTTTTGGGAGAAGAAAAAACCTTTACAGTATGTACTGCTCATCAGCCGAATTTATTTACAGGATATCTGTATTTTGTTTATAAAGTATTGCATGCTATAAAATTATCCGAAAATCTTAAAAGAGATTATCCTTATCTTAATTTTGTTCCTGTGTATTATATGGGGAGTGAGGATAATGATTTAGATGAGCTTGGAACAATAAATTTATATGAGAAAACCTATCGTTGGCATACCAAGCAGTCAGGAGCTGTGGGGAGAATGAAAACAACGGGACTCAAAGATTTAATTGCAAGTATTTCTGAAGCATTAGGGAATAATGAATATGCCAGAGAGATAGTGGAGATACTGGAACAAGCTTATTTGGAACATGAGGATATTCAAACAGCTACATTATATCTTGTGAATGCATTGTTTGGTAGATATGGACTTGTTGTTATCAATGCAGATACGCCCGGATTTAAAAGGGCAATACTTCCCATGATGCGGGAAGAGTTATTTGAGCAGAAGTCAGTGGGTATTGTAAATAGAACGAAAGATGCACTTTCTAAACATTATCATGCGCAGGCAAATCCAAGGGATATTAATCTTTTTTATTTAAAAGATCAGTTACGGGAGCGGATTGTACAGGAAGGAGGGGGATGGCAAGTTTTAAATACAGATATTTCATTTACAAAGGAAGAATTAGAAAAAGAATTGGCATCTTTTCCTGAACGATTTAGTCCAAATGTGATTTTACGTGGGGTTTTACAAGAGAGTATTCTACCTAATGTTGCTTTTATTGGCGGTGGGGGAGAATTGGCTTATTGGTTGGAGTTGAAACAACTTTTTGCTCATTTTGAAGTTCCTTTCCCGCTTTTGAAATTACGTCATTCTGTACTTTGGGCCAATGAAAAATCTATTAAACGCCTGGCAAAAATAGATTTGAAAGTTGTTGACTTATTTAGAGATACAGAAGATTTAATTAAAGAATTTGTAAAAGCAAATACCATGCAAGGGTTAATTTTGACTAGAGAAAGGGAAGAGATGGAGCGATTTTTTAAGAAGATAGGAGGGAAAGCTGAAGATATAGACGAGACCTTAGAAGCTTCGGTAGAAGCGGAAAGAGCCAAAGCGTTACGTTCTATTGAAAAAATGGAAGAGAAGTTTTTGAGAGCAGAAAAAAAGAAATTTAGTTGGCAAACGGATATCATTCGGAATGCGAAAAAGCATTTATTCCCTCATGATGGATTGCAGGAAAGAGTGGACAATATACTTCCTTTTTATGCGGTGTATGGCAGTGATTTTATTGATATAGTGTATCAATGTTTGGATGGTGAGAATAAACAATTTACGATTATTCGGGAAGAAAGCGACTACTGATTCTTTTGCATGCGTAATCATTGTTTTTCCAACTGCTCTATACGCTGCCTGAGCTCATTAATACTCTTTTGTTGAGCGGTTGTTTTATGCTGTAATTGTTGGATGATTTTTTGTTGTTCCTGAATAGCTTTAATCGCTATGCTACTCATTCCGGCGTAATTAACTGAATAATAGTTGTTTTGATTCTTTTGTACAAATTCAGGAAAAGTTTTCTTTAGATTTTGGGCGATATATCCTATTTGAGGTGTTTTATCCTGATCTTTTTTGAAGGTAAATCGTGCAATTTTAATTTTACCTATTTTTTTGAGGATAGGATGCAACGGTTGAATATTTTCTTTAAGTCGAAAATCAGATATAGTAGAATAGGTGCCTGTTTGTGCATCAAAAGATCCTATTTTGCTTCCGTCGGAGTATAACCCCAAGGCTGATTGTGTGGGATGGAAATAATAACTTTCAGTTGTATTTTCCTTGTTTCCGGAGATTTGAATATTGCCTACTACCTCCAGTCGTTGATTAGGAGTGGTAGTGCCAATGCCAACTTTAACGGTAGAATCGGCAGTGTTTACATTTTTTATACAACCCAGTACCAGCGAATAGCTCTGCTCAACGAGTGATCTGGCTCCCAGAGCAGTAGCAAAATCCAAAGTGTTATCTGCATTGACCATGGCGCGGTAACCTACGGCAGTACAGTGATCGAAGTTGTCTTGTATTTTTACATGAGCGCCAATTCCTGTATTGCGTCGGGCATTACCATCTAGTTGATATAAAGCTCGAGTTCCTACCGCGGTATTTTCGTCTCCGTGTGTATTTGTTTTTAATGCTTCCCAGCCTATTGCGGTATTGTCATGACCCGTAGTGTCTTTATATAGTGCCTTCCAACCCATCGCAGTGTTGTTGGAACCCAAGCTTGGATCTTTAAGCGCCAGTTTCCCTAGTGCAACCGAACTATCTTTGATAAATCCTGCTGGTTGATTCTCTTGCCTGAATCGCAATGCCTGGTTGTTTTTAGTTCCCAGAAAATCATCTGCATCCGCGGTATTGCCACCCGGATTCCAGGATTGTGCAGAATTATAAACATTAGTTGAGACAGATTTTAAAATGCCGTTGTTATCCACGACCACCAGCTTGTTATTTGCAGATCCGGGGGTACTGGGTAGGCTTGCTATTTTTACCTTACCATCACCTATATCTAATTTTACAGTAGGATTTATTCCCATTCCAATATTTCCATTCTTTAATATGGTCAATAGATTTTTCTTTTCGTTTTCAGTTCCATATCCCAATTCAAATAAGGCGTTGCTGATATCTTCATTATACTTACCCATGGCTATTTGATTCTCGGAGCTGGCACTTGTTCCTTCTCCGAAGGCAAAAGAAGCATCACCAACGGTGGTGTCTTTTGCTCTCCCGCCACGAAAAGCACCGGCAACGTCTAATAAAGTTCCTTCTATGGCGTGTTGTTTTCCAATGGCTACTGCATTCATGATGTATATCTTGTTGCTATTTTGTGTTGCTTTTTTAGTTGTACCTTGCACATGCCATGGTTCTATTCCTATAGAATCGGTGTCTATGATAAGTTGGTGCCAAGTATTATTTTTTCTGATGTATAATCCCTGATCCTCTTTGGAAGTTTGTTGATTTCCTGTAAAATAGATAATCATTCCATTAGGCGGATTGAAAGCATTGATTGCTGTAGTGTCGGATATTCGTGTGAGCAGGAGCCCTTGATTAGGACTTTCGAGTTCCAATACAGCTGATTGGGTTGTTTGTGTGGGATGTTTTCCTAACTTTAACTGTTGTGCCTCGATCTGGGTCAAACATAATAAAAAAGAGAAAAGGAAGACGATGGCGAATTTCTGAAAAAACATTATTTATTTGTGTTTGTTTTAAAAAATATTTATATAAAGTTAATAGAATATATTTTAAATAAATAATATAATCGTAAGACGTCTAAGAATTTTAGGTGTTGGCTTATGAAAGATTCTGGTTTTGATAAACCGGATTAAGTAAAATCTAAATTTCTTATTTTTGAATTTTCTTTGAGAAGAATGCTGGGGGAATTGAAAATACAGAAAAAGTATAAAAGAGATTAAATCATAGTTTGTGCGTTTAAAGACATTAGAAATTAAAGGGTTTAAGAGCTTTGCAGATAAAACCGTAGTGCGATTTGATAAAGGTGTAACGGGGGTCATAGGTCCTAATGGTTGCGGGAAAAGTAATATTATAGATTCCATTAGATGGGCGATTGGCGAACACAAGACGAGTGCGTTGAGAAGTGAAAAAATGGCAGGTTTGATTTTTAATGGGTCTAAATCAAGAGCTGCCAGCGGCTTAGCAGAGGTCTCCCTGACTTTTGAAAATACACGAAATCTGCTGCCTACAGATTTTAGTACTGTTACGGTGAATCGTCGATATTTTAAAAATGGAGATAGTGAGTATAGGTTGAATGATGTAAGTTGTCGTTTGAAAGATATTCGAAATCTTTTTCTGGATACCGGAATTAGCAGTGATACCTATGCCATTATTGAGTTGGGGATGGTTGATGAGATTATTAAAGATAAAGAGAATAGTCGCCGACGTATGCTGGAGCAAGCAGCAGGAGTTTCCATCTATAAAACCAGAAAAAAAGAAGCGCAAAAAAAACTGAAAGCTACGCAACAAGATTTAGATAGAATTGAGGACTTACTCTATGAAATAGAGGGGAATAGGAAAACACTGGAAAGCCAGGCCAGAAGAGCTGAACGGTATTTTAAATATAAAAAAAGATATAAAACCACCAGCATTGAGTTGGCAAAAGCCTCTATGGAAGGTTTTCATGAAACCTTCAAACAACTAAGCCAAAATAAACAACAACAGGAAGATGAGAAGCAGGAACTGGATACGAATATTAGAAAAACGGATACAGCGATTGAATCACTTAAATTAGAATATGCAGAGAAAGAGAAAGCATTGCGAGATCTTCAGCAGACTTTTAATGCATTGAAGGATAAGATGAGAGAAAAGGAAAATGATAAAAAACTGGCTACTCAACGTTTAGAATATACCAAAGAACAGAAAGACCAAATAGCAGACTTCCTTTCTGATGCAGATGGAAGATTGAAAGGTCTAAAAGAGGCTTTAGCAAAAAGAGAGGAGGAATTTGAAGTTGAAGAAGGAAAATTGGATACATTTCAAGAAAAATTGGATGAGCAGAAAGCATTAAAAGAAGATGTGAAAGCGCTGTATGATGAAAAAAAAGAAGAAAAAGAAGCAAAGAGAAAAGCGCAACAGGATGAGCAAAAAAAACAATTTGATATAGAAAAGAAAATGGCTGTTTCGGAAACTTCTATACAAAATTTGCAGCAGTCTATTGCCCGGTTGGAAGATGAAAATGCAGAGCGAAAAGAGGGAATGAATCAGCAGGATGAAGATAAAGAAGTATTGCAAGATAAGTTAGAAGCCGAGAAGGATAATCTGGAGCTACTTATTAAAAAGCGTGATACGGCAAAAGAGAATATTTTTTCTGCACAATCCGAAATTGAAGATTTAAGAGCTCAATCTATTGATAAGAACAGGGTGTTAGATGCCAAAAAGAATGAATATAAATTACTCAAGTCAATGGTGGATAATTTGGAAGGCTACCCTGAAAGTATAAAGTTTCTAAAAAAGAATAAAGATTGGCCAATAGAGGCACCTGTATTATCCGATATTATTTTTTGTAATGAGGAGTATCGCCAGGCGGTTGAAGAGGTGTTGTCTCCTTATCTGAATTATTATGTAGTGGATGAGTTGGAAGATGCGGTCAGCGCGATTCATCTTCTGGATAAAAATGAAAAAGGGAAAGCTCATTTCTTTTTATTAAGCCAGTTTGATAAAGAAGAATCGACCCATGAAAAGAAAGGAGATTTGAAATCTGCTTTGGACATTGTGGAAGTAGATCAAAAGTATAGTTCGTTAATTACTAGTCTTTTGAAGGATGTTTTTATTGTAGATAGTTTGTCATCACAGAAGGAATGGATGCTGAATCATCCAGAGGTTACTTTGGTTGAAAAATCGGGTAAACAATACAGGGGCGTAGGGAGAATAGGAGGTGGGTCTGCCGGTGTTTTTGAGGGAAATAAATTAGGGAGAACCAAAAGCTTGGAGAAGCTGACAAAGTTGATTAAAGAAACTCAGGAAGAAGCTGATCAGTTGACTGCTTTGATGGCAGAAAAAAGAGAAAAGCTGTCAAATTTAAATAAAGATTTAAATGAACAAGCCATTGAAGAAAGCAGAAAAAAGATTAATCAATGGCAAAACCGGATTTTTGGTCTGCAAAACAAATTTGAAAATACCAAAGCCCTTATTTCATCTAATGAAAATCGTCTGGAGGAGATGAGAAATCAACTGGAGGATAGTCATGAAAAAATTCAGGATTATCGTACTGAGTTGGCTCATTTCTCTCAAGGAAATGAAGATATGCATTACGCTCTTGAACAGACTGAAATGGACTTTGCTGATGCGGAACGTAAGTATAATCAGGTGGGTAGGGAATTTAATGATTTGAATCTGCATTTTATGCAGCAGCAGAGTCATCTCCGTTCCTTAAAGCAAGAGAAGGCATTCCAGAAAAGTAGATTAGAGGATTTGGAAAATCAAATGGCTTCTAATCACGCTAAAATGGAAAAGAATAAGGAAACCATACAGGCAACGGAGGAAATTATTTCTAAGGCACAACAAGAATTGGAGGATCTTGCCTATAGAAAAGAGGATGAACAACAAAAACTAAATTTATCTTATCAGGAGTTTGACCAAATTAAAAATGATACAGGGGAGAAAGAGAAATTACTGAAGGTGATGCAGCGGAAGCGGACAGAAATAGAAGAAGGACTTGGTTTGTTAAGAGATAAGGTAAATGATCTGAAATTGAAACTGGCCGGAATGAAGGAACGATTAGATGTAGAATTTCAGGTGAATTTGGATGATATATTGGATGAAGATAGGGAAGGTGATGAGAATGTGGATGTATTGCAGGCAGAAGCAGAGAAATTGAAGAAAAGGATAGAAAATATGGGAGAGGTGAATCCTACTGCTATTGAGGCTTTTGAAGAAATTAAGACCAGGCATGATTTTATTGCCACGCAAAAGGAGGATTTAATTGAAGCCAGAGATCGTTTAGAGAATACCATTAAAGAAGTGGAAAATACGGCGAATCAAAAGTTTTTAGATACCTTCAATCTTGTAAAAGAAAACTTTATTAGCGTCTTTAAAACGCTTTTTTCGGAAGAAGATGAAGCAGATATGTTTTTGTCTAATCCAGATGATATATCGAATACCGGTGTAGAGATTGTAGCTAAACCAAAAGGTAAACGCCCTGCTGTTATTACTCAACTCTCAGGTGGTGAAAAAACGCTGACTGCGATTGCTTTACTTTTTGCTATTTATCTTATTAAACCGGCACCATTTTGCATTTTAGATGAGGTAGATGCACCACTGGATGACGCAAATGTGGGAAAATTTACGAATATGATTCGGGAGTTTTCAGAGAAATCTCAGTTTATTGTGATTACCCACAACAAACAGACCATGGCAGCTGTGGATGTTATTTATGGGGTGACTATGCAGGAAGCCGGGGTGAGCAAATTGGTGCCGGTAGATTTTCGGAGTTTGGAGGTAAAAAATTGATTTCTCCCTTTTCTCCTTTAAATTAAAAATAATTACGAATAAAATAAAAAAATGCGCAAACGGTTGAATACTGATATGGAAACGTTTGCATTATTTATTTTAGATTTAAATTTTATAGGGAGAATTGGAATGTTCTACTAATGCATTTATCTTGCAAAAAGTAAGAAAAACTTCAATACGTTTTTCTTAACAATTATAAAGTAGGGAAAGCGCATATATTATGTACCCTTATTCTCTTATTAAATATGAAACTATGAATAGCAATCGTCGGGATTTTTTAAGATTAACCAGCTTGACAGGATTAGGGCTGTTGAGTACCAGTTTGGCCTCAGGTTCAACTAAGAATGTAAAGGAAGAAGAACTCAAAAAATACCTTTATTCTAATTCTCATAAACAGCATTTCAATATGAGTGGTTATAGAGCGCCAAAGTTAGATACTGTTCGTGTTGGTTTTATTGGTTTGGGAATGAGGGGGCCGACCCATTTAAATGCAGTGACCAAGCTTGAAGGAGTAGAGGTGAAAGGCGTGTGTGATATTCGCAGAGAGTATGCGGAAAATGCTTATAAAATGGCTAAGGATGCCGGGCACGATCCGAAGGTATATACAGATAAAGCCGATGCCTGGAAAAGAATGTGTGATAGTGGAGATTTAGATTTAGTGTTTATTGCATCCCCTTGGGATTTACATACTCCTATGGCGCTATACGCTATGGAACATGGTATTCATGTTTGTTGTGAAGTACCTATAGGATTGACTTTAGAAGAATGTTGGCAGGTTGTAGAAACCTCCGAAAAGACAAAGAAACACTGCATGATGATGGAGAACTGCTGCTATGATTTCTTTGAATTATTGACCTTGAACATGGCTCGCCAGGGGTATTTTGGAGAAGTGATGCATGGAGAAGGTGCGTATAACCATAATCTTTATGATTTGAATTTTAATAAAGATGGTTACTATGGTATGTGGAGATTACGTGAAAATACACGTCATAACGGGAATTTATATCCTACACACGGACTTGGACCTATCTGCCAGATTATGAACATGAACAGAGGAGATAAAATGGAATATTTGGTTTCTGTATCTACCAATGACTTCATGATGGGCGAACGAGCGAAGGAATATGCAGCAAAAGATAGTTTCTTTGCGCCTTATGTAGGTGCACAATATAGAGGGAATATGAATGTGACTACAGTTCGAACACATAAAGGTAAGACCATTATGATTGAGCACGATGTGACCTCACCGAATGTTTATTCCCGTATTCATAAAGTGGTAGGAACCGAAGGCACTGCATTGAAATATCCCCTGCCGGGTAAAATATCTAATGGAGGTCATCATTGGATTGATGAAAAGGAAATGGAAGAAGTGAAGAAAAAATATGCTGTTCCTATCGTGGAAAAGGTAGGAAAAATGGCCAAAAAAGTAGGTGGCCATGGCGGTATGGACTTTATGATGGATTGGCGTACAATTGATTGTTTGAGAAATGGATTGCCATTAGATCAGGATGTTTATGATGCTGCTTTATGGAGTTGTATCTTTCCTCTGAGTGGATTGTCTGTTGCCAATAAAGCCATGACATTGGATATCCCCGACTTTACCCGTGGCTCCTGGAAAACCAATGCTCCCGTAGATCTTTCTTTGAAAGAAGGAGCGAATACCGGTGTGAAAGGGTAATCATTAAAATGATGAAGTGAAGATAGAGAAAAGAAGTTGCTTCTTATGATTATTATAGTTTACAAGAGACATTACACCTGACGAGTAGTTTAGCTAATCGGAAACGTTTGGAAGAAGCAGTTGATGAAATGGACAGAAATGAATTTTCTCATCACTCACTGATTGAACAATGATTTAAGAATCTTGGTTGGCAGTCAAATGCTTGGGAAGATTATTTGTATTGGCAACAACACGATAGGAAAGTACTTGAACGATTCAATGTACTCCTAAAAGTTACTTTTCGGTCTCCTTTTAAGGGAACTGGGAAACCAGAATCTCTTAAAGGGGGACTTTCAGGATATTGGAGTAGAAGAATGACAAAAGAACACCATCTGGTATATAAGATACGAGGAACAACGGCTCACAAAATATTATCATTATATTTATCCTCTGGATTTCTAGAAGAATGAAAAATAGAGAAAATAATTACTTCTTTTGTTTCATCTTCTACAATAAATATAATATGATATCGGAATTTTTTTCCAGTAAAATTCTCTAAATTTTTTATACGTAGTGCGGTATTTAAAGGGATCAGTACAAATTTCTTCGATAACCTGATAAAGACCGTTTGCAAAATTCTCTGCTGCTTTTAGACTCTTGGGAGCATACCATTTTATTATCTGTTCTTGTTGTTTTAACGCTCGCTTGGAGAAACGGTATTTGTAATTCATCCTTCCGTCTTCAAAGATTTTAATAATTGATTGGTACGTGCTTTTACTTCTTTTTCAGAAAAGGTTTTTTCCCCGTTTTTATAAGCTAAAAAATCATTGTCGATCTGTTTTTTGAGGGCATTCGTATAAATATCAAAGTTATTCTCTTCTATGATGTTTCGAAAAAGAGTCAGCATAGCCTTTACTTTCTCTTCATCAACCAAGTCAATGATACGATGCATTTCTTTTCGTGCTGTTCTCTCTGCAAATGTTCCCATAATTATAAATGTTATAGATATCAAAGATAAAGAAACTATTCCTTTCAAAAAAGTATCTACCTTTGCCTCATGTCTATTCATATTTTAGCCATAGAATCATCTTGTGATGACACCAGTGCGGCTGTATTGCGGGATGGAGTAATTCTTTCTAATTTGATTGCCAATCAGCCGGTTCATGAGCAATATGGTGGTGTGGTGCCTGAGTTAGCGTCTCGCGCGCATCAACAGAATATCATCCCGGTTGTAGATATGGCACTAAAGAAAGCCGGTGTGAGTAAGAAGGAATTGGATGCCATTGCCTTTACACAAGCTCCCGGATTAATAGGATCTCTTTTGGTAGGAGGCAGTTTTGCCAAATCCCTCGCTTATGCACTGAATATTCCATTGATAGCAGTTCACCATATGCAGGCGCATGTTTTAGCAAATTGTATTGATCAACCAAGACCACAGTTCCCTTTCTTGTGTCTGACGGTCTCCGGAGGGCATACGCAGATTGTTTTATGCAAAGATCATTTGGAGATGGAAGTGCTTGGGCAAACCTTGGATGATGCTGCGGGAGAGGCTTTTGATAAAACAGCTAAAATATTGGGATTACCCTATCCGGGAGGTCCTGTTTTAGATAAAAAGGCGCAGCAGGGAGATCCTCATCGTTTTACTTTTCCCGAACCCAAAGTAAAGGGACTGGATTTCAGTTTTAGTGGTTTGAAAACGGCTATTCTCTATTTTGTACAGGAGAACAAGACAGCAGATCCCGACTTTATAGAGAAAAATATTGATGATATCTGTGCATCGGTACAAGATAGGATTGTGACTATCTTAATGAAGAAATTAAAAAAGGCAACCAAAGAAACAGGAATCAGTGAAGTTTGTATTGCCGGAGGTGTAAGTGCCAACTCAGGTTTGAGAAAAGCCATTGCTGACTATGGAGAGAAATATCATTGGAATTATTATATTCCCGATTTTCAATATTGCACCGATAATGCGGGGATGATTGCGATGGCAGGATATTATAAGTATCAAAAAGGATTATTTGCTGATTTATTGGTGCGCCCTACGGCAAGAGCCGGATTTTGATGTTATTTGATAATTTTATTTTGATGTATTTCTTATAGAAGACTCTCGAATGATTAATTTACCGTCCATGACAATGGTTCTGGGCAAAATATCTCCTGTTTTTTTTAATTGGTTGAGCATAAGAGTAGCTACTGTTTTCCCCATTTCATAAGTGGGTTGACAGACGCTGGTAAGTGAGGGTTCTACAACCTCTGCTGTTTTTGAATTAGAGAAACCGACTATACCCACATCTTTTGGTATTTTATAACCATGTTCTTTTAGTACTTTCATTGCACCCAATGCAGTTGGATCGTTTGTGGCAAAGATGGCATCTGGTATATTGCCTTTTTGTATAAGTTGTTCCATAACCTTTGCGCCATCTTTGATAGAAATACCTGTATTAATCACTTGGTCTTTTTGGTATGGGATTCGATGTTTTTCCATCGCTTTCTCAAAACCACGTGTCCTATTTTTAATTAGGGTAAGATGTTTTGGTCCGGCAAAATGAAAGATCTTTCGATATCCTTGCCTTATTAGATGTTCTGTTGCAAATAATGACCATTTAAAATCATCGAAAATTACTTTTGATACAGGAAGTGATTCATTTATTCGATTAAAAAGGACGATAGGAAATTGATCTTTTATCAGACGTTCAATAGAGCTAATATTTTTTGTTTCTTTGGAAAGTGAGAGTAGTAATCCGTCAACCATGTGATTTCTCATTGAGATTAAGTTTTTTAATTCTTGATAAGCACTTTCATTAGATTGCATGATAATCACTTGATAGTTGTTTTTGCTTAAAACTTCTTGAATACCGATAATCACTTCGGTGAAAAAGGAATTGATAAATTCCGGAACAATGACTCCGATATTGAAAGATTGTTTCTGAAGTAGTTTACGAGCAATGGGATTGGGCTTGTATCCCATCTCTTTAGCTTT
>CAZLDH010000059.1:0-2336 GCA_964558275.1 uncultured Chitinophagaceae bacterium | reverse complement strand
CACCAATTCTCTGGTATTCTTCTTAACATCGTATTTATCATTAAGTGCTCTGGAAACAGTAGCTACTGATATATTTAAAGCATGTGCAATATCCTTAATGGTTACGTGATGCATAATTGAATGTTCTATATTGGTAAAGATACAATTTAAGTTGAGAATCCTTAAAACCTTATTGTAAATGTATTATCGTAAACGATTACGGAAATTGTAAACGTTCTCGTAATCGTTTACGTAGATTTAAGTAGAGAAATATTTGGGATAGATTAGATGAGACGGTATGTTTGACAACTAATAAAATAGACTTTATGCCCATTTTCGACTATGTTACTATTATAATATTTTCTTTAATTATTGTTGTTTGTGGTATTGCTTTTACGGGGGCAGGAAAGAATATGAAATCTTTTTTTGCAGGAGGAGGAGCCGTACCCTGGTGGATTAGTGGTTTGGCTCTTTTCATGAGCTTCTTTTCGGCAGGGACTTTTGTCGTGTGGGGCGCAATTGCATACAATTTTGGATGGGTAGCCGTGGCTATTCAATGGACGATGTGTATAGCAGGATTTGTGATAGCATTTGTTGTAGCGCCAAAATGGCAAAGAACAGGAGTACTGACGGCGGCAGAGTTTATTACCCAAAGGTTAGGATATGGCACTCAAAAAATATACTCCTATTTATTTCTGGCTCTTTCCATGTTCACTACCGGTGCTTTTTTATATCCGGTAGCAAAAATATTAGAGGTGGCTACCGGTATGTCTGTTGCTTTAACAACAGTAATTTTAGGAATCCTTATTATTATATATACTGCCGTAGGGGGATTATGGGCAGTTGTAGTAACTGATGTATTACAATTTATTGTTCTTACTGCTGCCGTATTGATTGTTGTTCCGCTTTCATTACAGCATATCGGAGGTCTCTCAAACTTTATTGATAAGGCGCCTAAAGATTTCTTTAATTTTTACAACGATGAATATTCTGTTGGTTTTCTAATTGCTTTTGCCTTTTATAATTTCTTTTATATAAGTGGAAATTGGGCTTATGTCCAAAGATATACTTCAGTTAAAACACCTCGAGATGCTAAAAAGGTAGGTTGGCTTTTTGGCGCATTGTATGTAATCAGTCCTGTTATATGGATGTTACCGCCAATGATTTATCACACTATTAATCCGGGATTAAGTCAAACGGGTGCCGAAGGTGCTTATCTGATGATAGCCAAATTGGTTTTACCCGTTGGTATGTTAGGAATGGTTTTAGGATCCATGATTTTTGCTACCTCCAGTTCGGTAAATACTACCCTGAATATATCGGCAGGAGTTTTTACAAATGATTTGTACAAAAATATTTTCCCGAAGAGTTCGGAAAAAAGGTTAATAAGGGTAGCACGTTTATCTACGGTGGCTTTTGGTATTTTTACTATTATTGTAGCCTTATTGGTTCCTTCTATGGGAGGGATTGTGTCCGTTGTTATTAGTATTGGAGCCATTACCGGAGCTGCTTTGTTCCTCCCTCCTCTTTGGTGTTTGTTTTCAAAGAGTCAGACGGGGCGTTCCGCTTTAACAGTCACTATTGTTAGTCTTGTCATTAATTTGTTATTAAAATTTGTAACCCCACTATTTGGATTATCTCTTTCCAGAAGCATGGAAATGATTGTCGGAGTGGGTATTGCCATCGTTTTATTGGGATTGTATGAAGTATGGTTTGCAGTAACTAAACCTAAAAGCGCTTCCTATGAACAATATAAATTGATAATGGATAAAAAAGAAAAAGAATTAATGGAAGTAAACGAGGAGGGAGAAAACACGGCTGATAATCAACAAGGGAAAAGAGTGATTGGATTCGGTGTCTTAATGATTGGGATATTAACCTTTATTATTGGAATCAGTATGATAAAATCGGGTTGGATTGTTTTGATTTTTGGAATAGCCATCATTTTGTTAGGCGTGCTTATGCGTCCGTGGAAAATTAATGCTTTGAGAGCTAAAAGAATAATAGAGAAAAAATAAATAAAGAATATATGTTAAACAAGGAAGGCGTAGTTGCCAGTAGAGAAAATAAATTAGAGAGATTACAAGTAGATTTTGTGGTAGCCGGTGGTGGATTAGCAGGTACTTGTGCAGCTATTGCGGCTGCAAGGAAAGGACTAAAAGTAGCTTTAGTTCAGGATAGACCCGTACTTGGTGGAAATGCTTCCAGTGAAATAAGATTGTGGGCTCTAGGTGCTACATCGCATATGGGAAACAATAATAGATGGGCTAGGGAAGGCGGTATTATTGATGAGATTCTTGTGGAAAACCTGTATCGTAATCGAGAGGGAAACTCTATCATATTTGATACGGTATTAT
>CAZLDH010000058.1:14180-16477 GCA_964558275.1 uncultured Chitinophagaceae bacterium | reverse complement strand
CAGGGCCTATTCCCCTGCCTACGGAGAAAAAGGTTTTTACCGTATTGCGTTCTCCGCATGTCAACAAAAAGGCAAGAGAACAATTTCAACTTAGCACGCATAAACGGTTGATGGATATTTATACTTCTTCATCCCGGACGGTAGATGCGCTTTCCAAGCTGGATCTGCCATCAGGTGTGGATGTAGAGATAAAAGCATAAAATATTATTTTTCATCGCCTAACCCTGAGGAAAGCGTGAACACCCTCAGGCTATGGGTAAAAGGAACATCATGAAAGGTATCCTTGGCAAGAAGGTCGGAATGACCAGTATATTTGAATCAAACGGACTACAGACAGCCTGTACGATCATAGAAGCCGGCCCCTGTACCGTCACTCAGGTAAAAAGTGTGGGAACAGATGGCTATGAATCGCTTCAGATCGCTTTCGGTGACCGAAAGGAAAAAAACACTCCAAACGGGCTTAAAAATCATTTCGCAAAATCAGGTTCTGCTCCAAAACGTATTGTTAAAGAGATCCGCAACCCCCGCTATGAGGGTTCAGATGAATCCTTACAGGCAGGAGCGGTGATTACCTGTGATATATTTAAAGAAGGTGAAGAAGTGGAAGTGATTGGCACTTCCAAAGGAAAAGGCTTTCAGGGCGTAGTGAAACGTCATGGTTTCAGGGGAGTGGGAGAATCTACTCACGGACAACACGACCGCAGTCGTGCTCCGGGATCCATAGGAGCCTCATCCGATCCTTCACGCGTATTTAAAGGAATGCGTATGGCCGGTCGTATGGGCGGAGAAAGAGTAAAGGTGAAAGGGCTTCGGGTAGTTAAAGTATTTCCCGAAAAGAACTATATTTTGGTGAGTGGCTCTGTTCCGGGGTATAATGGTTCAATCGTTTTAATTCAGAATTGATATGCAACTTGACGTATTAAATATTGAAGGAAAAAAGACCGGCAGGTCGGTGAATATTTCTGATCAAATCTTTGGTATTGAACCAAATGATCATTTGATTTATATGGCGGTTAAACAGTATTTAGCCGGAAAACACAGAGGTACTCATAAAACAAAAGGGCGGAGTGAAGTAACTGGATCTACACATAAATTACATCGTCAAAAAGGAACCGGAGGTTCTCGTAAAGGAGATATTAAGAATCCGCTTTATCACGGTGGTGGAACTGTTTTTGGCCCTAAGCCGCACAGTTATGGATTTAAGATGAATCGGAAGGAGAAGGATTTAGCTAGAGTTTCTGCTTTGTCTTATAAAGCAAGTGGGGAAGCTATTCGTGTAATTGAAGAAGTTGAATTAGAAGAGCCAAAGACGAAAACATTACAGTCTGCACTCAAAGGTTTAGCGCTTGATGGGAAAAAAATATTGTATGTGACTGCTGATTATGAAAAAAATCTTTTCTTGTCTTTACGTAATCTTCCTAAGGTGAAGACTTCGACTTTGAGTAATATCAATACTTATGATATTGTAAATAGTGCTGTTCTTGTTTTATCGGAGAAAGCTGCAAAAATATTTTCTGATGATGAAGAAAATTCGGCTGCAGATGAGCATGATAGCAAGGTTCAAAAAGAGAAACAGGAAAAAGAATAATTAAAGAATTTTAATGTTCTTAAAATAAACCTAGCAAGGTTAAAGAAACATTGGATATGAAACAAGTAGATGTATTAAAACGCCCGGTATTAACAGAGAAAGCAAATAAACTTTCTGAAGAACAAGGTCGCTATACTTTTGAAGTAGGACGACAAGCCGGTAAGCTTGAGATAAAAAAGGCTGTCGAAGATTTCTATGGTGTGCAGGTAGAAAAAGTAAATACCATGGTTGTTCCCGGTAAAACAAAAAGACGTTATACCAAAACAGGGACATTGTCAGGACGTAAACCATCTTATAAAAAAGCTATTATTACACTAGTTGAGGGTGATTCTATAGATATCTTTGAGAATATTTAAGAAGTTAACCTAAGCAGTTAAGGAGTATAAAGAGAAAGATTATGGCATTAAGAAAATATAAACCAGCTACGCCGGGGACTCGTTGGAAAACCGGTAATGCTTATGCAGAGCTTACTACGGACAAGCCGGAAAAGAGTCTTTTGGCACCTCACAGAAGAAGAGGTGGACGTAATGGACAAGGACGTATGGTTGTTCGTAATGTTGGTGGAGGACATAAGAAACGCTATCGTATCATTGACTTCAAAAGGGATAAAAAAGATATTCCTGCAACCGTTAAGACGATAGAGTATGATCCTAATAGAAGTGCATTTATTGCCTTGGTTGTTTATGCAGATGGAGAAAAGAGATATATT
>CAZLDH010000058.1:0-14170 GCA_964558275.1 uncultured Chitinophagaceae bacterium | reverse complement strand
CTCCGGAAGTAGGACATGCATTGAAACTGAAGAATATCCCCTTAGGTACAGTTGTTCATAATATTGACATGCGTCCTGGTCAGGGTGGTATTATAGCCAAAAGTGCCGGTGCTCATGCTCAATTAACTGCCAGAGAAGGGAAATATGCTATTTTGAAGATGCCTTCTGGTGAATTTAGAAAAATATTGGTTAGCTGTATGGCTACGGTTGGTACGGTATCTAATTCGGATCATGTGCTGCAATCGCGAGGTAAAGCAGGTGTAAATAGATGGAGAGGAAGAAGACCCAGAGTTAGAGGTGTTGCCATGAACCCGGTGGATCATCCGATGGGTGGTGGTGAAGGTAAGGCTTCAGGAGGTCTTCCACGTTCTAGAAATGGACAATACGCCAAAGGACTTAAAACGCGTAATCCAAATAAGGCGTCTAACAAATTAATTGTTAAGCGCAAGAAGAAAAAGAAATAAAAAACTAATTTAACAACATTAATAACAATAGACATGGCTCGTTCCATAAAAAAAGGACCTTACATTGAACATTCACTTATGGCAAAAATAGATGCCATGAATGAAGGGAGTGTGAAAAAATCAGTTATAAAGACTTGGAGTAGGCGTTCTACTATTTCTCCTGAATTTGTTGGTCATACCTTTGCTGTTCATAATGGGAATAAATTTATTCCTGTATTTGTAACAGAATATATGGTAGGACATAAACTTGGGGAATTTGCTCCTACGCGGAACTTTAAAGGTCATACGCAAAGTAAGTAATAGAAAATGGTTAAATTGTTAAATAGTTGAATTATAATAGATCTTTAAATAATAGTTCAACCATTTAACCTTATAACAATATAATAATTAATTAGAATGGAAGCTGTAGCAAAACTTAGAAATCATCCCACATCTACCAGGAAAATGCGTCTGATGGCAGACTTGGTTCGTGGAAAAAAGGTGGAACAGGCCTTAGACATTTTGAAATTTCAGCCTAACTATGCTAGTAAACCCTTGGAAAAATTAATATTTTCCGCTGTGAATAATTGGGAGCAGGGGAATCAAGGGCAGCGTGTGGAAGATGCAGAACTCTACATAAAAACTATTTTTGTAGATGGTGGAACTATTCTGAAGAGATTACGTCCAAGAGCGCAAGGAAGAGCCAATAGAATTCGTAAACGCAGCAATCATGTTACTGTAATTATAGATTCTAAAAATATTTCGGAAAGCAATATAGATACTCCGGAAGTACAAGAAGATAAAGAAATTAAAGAATAAATTTTAACGTTAAGGATAATAGCTAGACATGGGTCAAAAAACAAATCCAATAGGTAATCGTTTAGGAATTGTACGTGGATGGGATTCTAACTGGTTTGGAAACAAAAGTGATTTTGCTCCTAAATTGATTGAGGACAATAAAATACGTACCTACCTTGATGCGCGTATTAACAAAGGTGGTGTAGCCAAAGTTGTTATTGAAAGAACTTTGAATAAGCTTATCATCACTATTCATACATCAAAACCGGGTATTATTATTGGTAAAGGTGGCTCTGAAGTTGATAGGATTAAGGAAGAGGTCAAAACGCTTACTGATAAAAAGGATGTACAAATAAATATCTTAGAGATTAGACGTCCTGAGGTAGATGCAAATATCATTGCAGAGAATATTTGTCGTCAGATTCAAAGTCGTGTGAATTATAAGAGAGCCATTAGAATGGCTATATCTACCGCGATGAGGATGGGCGCTGAAGGCATTAAGGTGAAAGTAGGT
Source organism: uncultured Chitinophagaceae bacterium (assembly GCA_964558275.1). Taxonomy (GTDB): domain Bacteria; phylum Bacteroidota; class Bacteroidia; order Chitinophagales; family Chitinophagaceae; genus FW021-bin31. Next base: position 12,415 of record CAZLDH010000058.1, on the reverse strand, counting down.
GGACGTTTAGGTGGTGCTGAAATCGCTCGTAAAGAAGAAATGAAAGAAGGGAGAATTCCTTTGCATACTTTCCGTATGGATATAGACTATTGTAGCACTGCTGCTAATACTGTTTATGGTAAAATAGGAGTGAAAGTTTGGATTTGTAAAGGTGAAGTTTTAGGAAAACGTGATCTGAATCCTAATTTGATTGCCGGTGGTGGTAAGAAACGTAGTCGCAATAAACGCCGAGGTGGCGGAGGTGGAGGTAGAAGAAGATAGAAAATAACTTTCTTTCATCGTTAGAATGGTGCTTTAGCAACTATATAAATTTTTAAAAATGTTACAACCAAAGAAGACTAAACATCGTAAGGTTCATAAAGGGAATGTTAAAGGAAATGCACATAGAGGTGCTACTATTGCTTTTGGTTCTTTTGGATTAAAAGCCTTGGAACCTAAATGGATTACCGACAGGCAGATTGAAGCTTCTCGTATTGCTTTAACACGTCACATGAAACGTGAAGGTGGTGTATGGATTAGAATTTTTCCCGATAAACCAATTACTAAAAAACCGCTTGAGGTGAGAATGGGTAAAGGAAAGGGTAATCCGGATCATTGGGCTGCTGTTGTTAAACCCGGAAGAATTCTTTTTGAGATTGATGGTGTTCCTTATGAAACCGCTAAACAAGCTTTGACTTTAGCTGCTGCTAAATTGCCTATTAAAACAAAGGTCGTTGTGCGTAGGGATTTTGATCTTGACAACTAGCGTCAGCAAGGAATTAAATTTTATATTTATATTTTAAAACGAATAAAATGGCTCAGGATTCATTAGAACTTCATTCTTTGAGTGATCAGGATATTGAAGCAAAGATTGCTGAAAATAAATTGAGGTTGAAAAAGCTAAAGTTTTCACATGCGGTAAGTCCGATTGAAAACCCATTGACCATTAAGTTATTGAAAAAAGAAACTGCACGTTTAAGAACAGAACAACGTAAAAGAGTTTTAAATCCAAGTGCAGAATAATTTTAATATCCTTAGAAGGATAAATGATTAAGATCATGACCGAAGAAAGAAATTTAAGGAAAACCAGAACCGGTATTGTAAAAAGCAATAAGATGGATAAATCTGTCGTTGTTACGGTTCAAAGAAGAGTACGTCATCCCCTTTACGGTAAATTTGTAAAGAAGACGTCTAATTACATGACGCATGACGAGGACAATTCCTGTAATATTGGCGATAAAGTTCGTATTATGGAAACCCGCCCTCTGAGTAAAAATAAGCGTTGGAGATTAGTTGAAGTAATTGAAAAAGCTAAATAGAAATAATTTAAGATGATTCAGCAAGAAACCAGGCTAAAAGTAGCCGATAATAGTGGGGCTAAAGAAGTACTCTGTATAAAAGTGTTGGGTAATTCCGGACAGGATTATGCACATATTGGTGATAAAATTGTTGTTACTGTAAAAAATGCCATGCCTTCCGGTGGTGTAAAGAAAGGGACTGTTAGTAAGGCTGTAGTTGTAAGAACAAAATATAAATTACGTCGTAATGATGGTTCTTTTATCAACTTTGATGATAACGCAGTTGTATTATTAAATAATACGGAAGAACCCAGAGGTACTCGTATCTTTGGACCGGTTGCACGTGAGTTGAGGAATAAAGGTTACATGAAAATTGTTTCTCTGGCTCCTGAAGTTTTATAGGTATTTTTAATATCATTTATTTAACGTAACTTTGCAGCCCAATTTTTAAGATTTTAGGTTGGTTCTCCAAGAACCACTATATAAGGATAGAATTATAAAACCATGAAGCAACGATTCAAACCCAAGTTGAATATTAAGAAAGGGGATATGGTCGCCGTGATTACCGGAAATGACAAAGATCTTGGTCATCCACGAAAGGTACTACAGGTACTTGTAGAAAAAAATAGAGTACTCGTAGAAGGTGTGAATATTCGTACACGTCATACCAAACCTAGTGCACAAAATACCAAAGGCGGTATTGTCAAACAGGAGGCTCCTATTCACATTTCTAATGTTTTATTGTGGGATGCTAAATCCGAAGCGCCTTCTCGTATTTCAAGAGAAAAAAGAGACGGCAAAAGAGTAAGAATTGCTAAAAAATCAGGAGAAGTTATTTAAGATGGCTGAAGTGAAATATATACCCCGACTAGAGGAAAAGTATAAAAAGGAAATTATTCCTGCTTTGAATGAAAAGTTCGGATATAAATCCGTTATGCAGGTTCCGAAATTAGTAAAAATTAACTTAAATCAAGGAGTTAATGGTGCCGTTGCCGATAAAAAATTGGTTGATAATGCACTGGGAGAAATGAGTAATATTGCTGGTCAACAAGCTGTAGTTACGCGCTCAAAAAAGGATATTTCTAATTTTAAACTTAGAAAAGGAATGCCAATAGGAGTGAAGACTACTTTACGCAGAACAAGAATGTATGAGTTTTTAGATCGGCTTGTTTCTGTTTCTCTGCCCCGTGTTAGAGATTTTCAGGGAATTAGTACCAAGGCTTTCGACGGTAGAGGCAATTATACACTTGGTATCACGGAACAGATTATTTTTCCGGAGATTAATATTGATAAAGTAACAAAGATTAATGGTATGGATATTACTTTTGTTACTACTGCCGATACGAATGAAGAAGCCTATGAATTGTTGAAGAATTTAGGGCTTCCTTTTAAAGATATGAATAAAAAAACGAATTAATAAAGTTATTTAAAATGGCAAAGCAATCCGTAATAGCGCGTCAGAAAAAAAGAGAAAAGCTAGTAGAAAAATATGCTGATAAACGTGCTGAACTTAAAGCTGCTGGAGATTATGAAGCCTTGGATAAACTTCCAAAAAATGCTTCACCGGTTCGCCTGCACAATCGCTGTCATCTTACTGGAAGACCTAAAGGATATATTCGTCAATTTGGGGTTTCTCGTATTAAGTTTAGAGAAATGGCACTAGAAGGGAAAATTCCCGGTGTAAAAAAGGCTTCTTGGTAAAACTTACAATCATTTAATAATTTGATATACAATGGTAACTGATCCTATAGCAGATTTTTTGACACGTATTCGTAATGGACAGATGGCTGGTCATCGCATCGTTGAAATTCCGGCATCTAACTTGAAGAAACGGATGACTGAAATTTTATATGAACAGGGATATATTTATAAATATATTTTTGTTGATGATAATAAGCAAGGAAAAATAAAGATTGCTTTAAAATATAACCCCAAAACGAATCAACCCGCTATTACTTCACTGAAAAGAGTAAGTCGTCCGGGATTGAGACAATATTCAAGTCCTGAGGATTTTAAGCGAGTGAAGAATGGTTTGGGGATTGCAATTATTTCTACCTCTAGCGGAGTGATGACTGACAAACAAGCGAAAAAGCAGAAAGTTGGTGGTGAGGTGCTTTGTTATGTTTATTAATGCTTAATTAGAACTTTAAAAAGATATTAAATGTCACGTATAGGAAGAACACCAATTACTTTACCTGAAGGTGTTGAAATAAAAGTTTCTGCAACTAATGAGGTGAGTGTGAAAGGTCCAAAAGGAGCCTTGAACAGAAGTATTGGTAGAGATTTTAAGATAACTATTGAAGACGGAAAAGTTTCTGTTGACAGACCTTCTAATTTAAAACGATTTAAAGCTTTACACGGTCTTTACCGTTCTTTGATCAACAATATGATTATTGGTGTATCAGAAGGCTTTAAGAAAGAATTAGAACTTGTAGGAGTTGGATATAAAGCGACAAATAGAGGTCAGTTATTGGATTTATCTCTTGGTTTCTCCCATAACTTTGTAGTAGAATTGCCTAAAGAGGTTAGCGTACAGACTGAATCAAAAAAAGGAAAGAATCCTTTAATTACCCTCGAAAGTATTGATAATGAAGTTTTAGGTCAGGTAGCTGCCAAGATTAGGAGCCTACGTAAACCGGAACCTTATCAGGGCAAAGGGGTACGTTATAAAAATGAAATTGTTAGAAGAAAAGCCGGAAAAACGGCTAGTAAATAAACTTTAAGAAGATGGATAAGAAAACAATTCGCAGAAAAAGAATTCATTCGCATATCCGCCGTAGGGTATCCGGTACATCTCAGAAACCTAGATTATCTGTTTTTAGAAGCAATAAAGAAATCTATGCGCAATTGATTGATGATGTGAATGGAAATACTTTAGCTTCCTTTTCTTCTAGAACAAAAGGTTTTGCTGCAGGAGGAGATTCAAAGATTGAAGTGGCCAAAAAGGTAGGAATTGAATTGGCAACTAAAGCGAATTCTTTAGGTATTGAAGCTTGTGTTTTTGACCGAAGTGGTTATTTATACCATGGTCGTGTAAAAGCCTTGAGTGAAGGAGCCAGAGAAGGTGGCTTAAAATTTTAGATTTAATAATTTTTGAACTGTATATTTAAATTGAATAATGGCTAAGCAATCTAAAAATGTGATTAAAGCCGGAGAAATAGAACTTACCGAAAAAGTAGTTTCTATTAACAGAGTAACGAAGGCTACTAAAGGAGGTCGTAACTTCAGCTTTTCAGCGCTTGTTGTAGTTGGAGATGGTAATGGTGTAGTTGGACATGGTCTTGGAAAGGCTAAAGAAGTAAAACAGGCTATTGCTAAAGGGATAGATAATGCAAAAAAGAACTTGATAGAAGTTCCTATTTCTAACGGAAGTATTCCGCATCCTCAAAATTCTAAGGTAAGTGCTGCTAAGGTTCTGATTAAACCGGCTGCGCATGGTACCGGTGTTATTGCCGGAGGTTCTATGCGTGCTGTATTGGAAAGTGCAGGAATTCGTGATGTATTGGCCAAATCATTGGGTTCCTCTAATCCTCAAAATGTAGTTAAAGCTACAATTAAAGCATTAAGTGAATTGCGTGATACTGCTCAAGTTGCACGTACGCGTAATATTTCTTTGAATAAAGTTTTTAACGGATAATAATAAATCCAAGATAATGGGAAAAATTAAAGTAACATTAATAAAAAGTCCGATTGATCATCCTGAAAGACAAAAAAAGACCTTGAAGGCCCTAGGTTTAGGGAAGATTAATTCATCAAAAGAATTTGAAGCCAATCCTCAAATCGAAGGAATGATAAAAAAGGTTTCCCATTTAGTTGCAGTTGAAAAATAAGAAAATATATTAAAATGGAATTGCATACATTAAAACCTGCTAAAGGTTCTGTAAAGTCAAAGAAAAGAGTTGGTCGTGGGGTTGGTTCAGGTAGAGGAAAAACTTCAACTCGGGGACATAACGGACAGCAGTCCAGAAGTGGTTACTCTGCTAAGAAAGGTTTTGAAGGAGGTCAAATGCCCCTTCAACGTCGTACCCCCAAGCGTGGCTTTAAAAGTTTGAATAAAGTTTCTTATCAAGTTTTTAATCTGACTCAAGTTTCCGAGTTATCAGAAAAATACGGATTAGAAGAATTTAGCGTTGAAAAATTATATGAAATTGGTGTTATTAACAGTAGTGCGAAAGTAAAAATCTTGTCGGATGGGGAATTGTCTGTAAAGAAAACCATTAAAGTACATGCTGTTAGTAAAAAAGCCGAAAAGGCTATTAAAGAAAGTGGTTGTACTTTAGAATTAATTTAAATGCTATTTTTGTTTTTTTAACCTGATAAAACATTTTATCTCCTGTGAAGAAGATTATAAAGACAATTAGAAATATATGGAGCATTGAAGACCTTCGTAAAAGAATTCTTTATACGGTAGGTCTTATTTTTGTTTATCGTATCGGCTCTTTCATTTCTTTACCCGGATTAGATCCGGTGAAGCTAACAATGCAGCAATCTTCTCAGGGGTTGATGGGACTATTGGATATGTTTGCAGGTGGTTCTTTTTCACGTGCATCCATATTTGCTTTGGGAATTATGCCTTATATTTCTGCTTCAATTGCAATGCAGTTATTAACTATTGTAGTTCCGAGTTATCAGAAACTGCAAAAGGAAGGAGAAAGTGGTCAACGCAAAATTACGCAACATACTAGGTACCTTACTGTACTTGTAACCGGAGCGCAAGCAATTGCTTATGTGTCTTATCTAAAGAGTCAGTCTGCACAAGCTATTCTTCCCGAATTTCAGGGAATTACTTTCTGGTTAACTACTGTAATTGTTTTAACTTCAGGAAGTTTGTTTGTGATGTGGCTTGGTGAAAAAATTACGGATAAAGGGATTGGTAATGGAACTTCTTTGCTTATTGAAATAGGTATTATTGCCAGTTTGCCCGGAGCATTGGTCTATGAATGGCAGTCTAAAGCCAACATGGGCGGAGGTGGATTGTTAATTTTCTTATTGGAAATTGCTTTCCTTATTGCGGTTATTGCAGGTTTGGTTGCTTTAGTTCAGGGAACCAGGAAGATTCCTGTGAATTATGCCAAACGAGGTATTGGTGCCAAACAGGTTGGTGGCGCTCGACAGTTTTTACCTTTAAAGGTGAATGCCGCAGGAGTAATGCCTATCATTTTTGCCCAATCTATTATGTTTATTCCTATGGCATTTGCCAGTTTAGCTACTCCGGGAGGAACCATGGCTTCGATTATTCAGGAGCTTTCTGATTTCACGAGTGTGCCTTATAATATTGTTTATGCATTGATGGTCATTCTGTTTACCTATTTCTATACGGCTTTGATTTTTAATCCGACACAGATGGCCGATCAAATGAAAAGAAATAATGGTTTTATTCCCGGAATAAAACCGGGTAAAGCTACAGCCAATTATATTGGAACCATTATGGATCGGATTATGTTGCCGGGATCTGTATTATTAGCTATTGTCGGTATTTTACCCGGATTTTCTAGTGCAATAAATATTAATCAGCAGTTTGCCATATTTTTTGGCGGTACTTCCATGTTAATTATTGTTGCGGTGGTGTTAGATACATTACAACAAATTGAAGGTCATTTATTGATGCGTCATTACGATGGATTAATGAGTAAGGGAAGAGTGAGTGGAAGAAATGCTACAACGGGAGCGGCTATTTAAGTTTTATGAGTATTTCCTATAAATCAGAAGAAGAAATTGAGTTGATGAGAAAGAGTGCGCAGTTAGTGTCTGCGACTCTTGCAGAAGTAGGTTCTTTTTTAAGACCGGGATTATCTCTTTTAGAAGTAGATAAATTTGCAGAAGACTTTATCAGGAAAAATGGTGCGATACCATCTTTTCTTGATTATGAGGGTTTTCCGAATAGTGCATGTTTGTCTGTAAATGAGGCAGTTGTTCATGGGATTCCTGATGAGTATAAAATTCAGAAAGGAGATGTTATTTCTGTAGATTTAGGCGTTATTTTAAATGACTTTCAGGGAGACAGTGCCTATACCTTTGGTATTGGTGAATTAGATAATGAAGTAGTGAATCTTTTAAAGGACACTAAAATTTCATTAAATAAAGGAGTTGAACAAGCTATTGTTGGGAATAGAATAGGTGATATTGGTTATGCTATCCAACAGTATGCCGAGAAAGAAAAAGGCTATGGGATTGTGAGAGAATTGGTTGGGCATGGTCTTGGTCGTGAGCTACATGAAGCACCACAAATACCCAATTATGGGAAACGAGGCAGGGGACGGAAATTGAAAAAAGGATTAGTGATTTGTATTGAGCCGATGATTAATCTTGGAGGTAAGGAAGTTGCTTTTTTGGATGATGGTTGGACTGTGGTAACGAGTGATTCTTCAATATCTGCGCATTATGAACATATTGTGAGTATAGATAAAGGAGAAGCTGAAGTGCTTTCAGATTTTGGTGTAATTGAAGAAGCTATTAGAGGAAATAAAGAATTAAATAAGGAATTTATTTAATGAGATGAAAGTTAGTTTTCTATCTTAGATTTTTTAACTATCTTTGCACTCTTTTAGAATGTTATGGCTAAACAACCACTTATAAAACAAGACGGAGTTATCGTAGAAGCATTATCTAATGCTATGTTTCGCGTTAAGCTTGAGAATGATCATGAGATTATTGCCACTATTTCCGGCAAGATGAGAATGCATTATATTCGTATTTTACCCGGAGATAAGGTGAGTGTTGAGATGAGTCCTTATGATTTATCCAGAGGACGTATAACATATAGGTATAAATAATTTAAAACGAAGATAAATGAAGGTTAGAGCATCAGTAAAAAAACGTAGTAGCGATTGCCAAATTGTGCGTCGTAAAGGGAAAGTTTATGTCATTAATAAAAAGAATCCTCGTTTTAAACAACGTCAGGGTTAATTCATTTTTTTAGTAAATAGTTAAGTATTATTTATGGCACGTATAGCAGGAGTAGATCTTCCGAAAAACAAAAGAGGGGAAATAGGACTTACATATATCTTTGGTATTGGTCGTCCTACCGCACAGTATATTCTAGATAAGGCTGAAATTAGCTATGATAAAAAAGTGAACGAATGGAATGATGACGAATTAGCATCCATCCGAACTATTATTAATGAAGAGATTAAGGTAGAAGGTGAATTGCGTTCTGAAGTTCAAACCAATGTGAAACGTTTACTGGATATTGCCTGTTATAGGGGTATTCGTCATAGGAGAGGATTACCTCTCAGAGGTCAAAAGACCCAAAAGAATTCTAGAACACGTAAAGGAAAACGTAAAACAGTTGCTGGTAAGAAAAAAGCACCACGCAAGTAATCTTATTTATTATTATTTATAATTTCAACAATGGCTAATAAACCTAAGAGAGCAAGTGCTGCACGTAAACGTAAGGTTAAAGTAGAAACGAATGGTGATGTGCATATCACTGCAAGTTTTAATAATATTTTAATTTCAATTACGAATAAACAAGGGCAGATTATTTCTTGGTCTTCAGCCGGAAAAATGGGTTTCCGCGGATCTAAGAAAAATACGCCTTATGCTGCACAAACAGCTGCTCGTGATGCTGCAAAAGTTGCTACCGATGCAGGAATGAAAAGAGCTGATGTCTATGTTAAAGGACCCGGCTCCGGAAGAGAAAGTGCAATCCGTTCCATTGCTAATTCAGGCATTGAAGTGAATGTGATAAAAGATATCACGCCACTTCCTCACAATGGATGTCGTCCTCCAAAAAGAAGAAGAGTTTAATTTAAATTTAATATTTTATTTGGGTATGGAATTTTGTTTTAAGATTTTTTAATAATTCTATACCGCAACTAAAAAATCTTAATTATGGCAAGATATACTGGACCAAAAACGAGAATCTCTCGAAAGTTTGGTGAACCAATTTTAGGGAATGGTAAATACTTTAATAAAAAAAGTAATCCTCCCGGGCAACATGGTGGTAATCGTAGAAGACGCCAACCAAGTGAATATGCCCTTCAGTTAAGAGAAAAACAGAAAGCCAAATATACTTATGGTGTATTGGAGCGTCAATTTAGAAAAACTTTTGAAGAAGCTTCACGTTTAAAAGGAGCTCCCGGTGAGAACTTAATGAAATTACTGGAAGCTCGTTTGGATAATGCATTATTTAGAATGGGAGCTGCTCCTTCTCGTCCGGCTGCACGTCAATTAGTTACTCATAAACATATTATGGTAAATGGCAATATTATGAATATTCCTTCTTATAGATTGAAAGTTGGAGATATTGTTAGTTTCAAGCCAAAGACTTTTAATAATGAAACCCTTGTCGGCAGAGTAAAACCTCTTAATCCGAGATTTAATTGGTTGGATTGGAATGAAAAAGAATTAAAAGGAACCTTTTTGGCTTATCCCGAAAGAGAGTTAATTCCTGAAAATATTAAGGAACAACTGATTGTAGAGTTGTATTCTAAGTAAAGAGCTGAATCTTTTCGTATTCTGATCTTTTTAAAAGCATTTATTTAAAAAAAATTTCATTGTCAAATGGCCATTTTAAATTTTCAAAAACCTGACAAAATTGCGCTTCAAAAAGAAACTGATTTTGAAGCTAAATTTGAGTTCCGTCCTTTAGAACCGGGATATGGTGTAACCATTGGGAATGCACTTAGACGTGTTTTGTTATCTTCTCTTGAAGGCTATGCTATTAACAGCATAAAAATGGAAGGTGCTGATCATGAGTTTTCTACCATTAAAGGAGTGTCTGAGGATGTGACCGAAATTATCCTTAATTTAAAACAGGTTAGGTTCAAGAAAATCATCGAAGATGAAATTACCAATGAAAAGTTGATTCTTTCCATTAGTAATAAAAATGAATTTACCGCAGGAATGATTGGAAGTGCAACAAACACTTTTGAAATAATGAATCCGGATCTTCATATTTGTACTTTAGATGATTCTACCGAGTTGACTATAGAGTTGAATATCTCTAAAGGTAGAGGTTATACTCCTGCCGAAGAACATAATATTAAAGAAAACGAAACCGTTGGATATATAAAGATTGATTCCATCTATACACCAATAAAAAAGGTTCAGTATAGCATTGATAATACGCGTGTTGGTCAAAAGACGGATTACGAGAGATTAACAATGGAAGTCAATACTGATGGAACAATTCATCCGGAAGAAGCTGTTAAAGAAGCTTCCAGAATTCTGATTCAGCATTTGATGATTATTACCGATGAAAATATTAATCTTGATCTGGGTAAAGAAGAAGAAGAAGATGTTGTAGATGAAAAAACGCTGCAACTGAGAAAAGTACTTAAAACTTCTTTGGAAGATTTGGATTTGAGCGTTCGTGCCTTTAATTGTTTGAAGGCTGCTAAAATTAGTTCTTTGAGTGAATTAGTACAATATACTGAAGATGAATTAATGAAATTTCGAAACTTCGGACAAAAATCTTTATCTGAAATTCAACAAGTAATTACAGATCGTGGTTTGCAATTTGGAATGGATGTTTCTAAGATTAATTTAGACGAAGATTGATAAAGATTTTAAAATAAGTAGTTATGCGTCATAAAGTAAAAAATAATCATTTAGGTAGAAAATCTGCTCATAGAAAAGCACTTTTATCTCATCTGGCCTGTGATTTAATAAATAATAAAAGAATTGTTACCACACTGGCCAAAGCCAAGGCTTTGAGAGTATATGTGGAACCCATAATAACCAAATCAAAAACCAATACAACGCACCAGCGTAGAAATGTCTTTAGTAAACTTCAAGACAAGCATGCGGTTGCAGAATTGTTTGGGGATGTTAGTGCTAAGATTGGTAATCGTCCGGGCGGTTATACCAGAATCATCAAATTAGGTGCGCGTCTTGGGGATGCCGCTGAAATGGCTATGATTGAATTAGTGGATTACAATACTATTTATTCTAACGATAAAGATAGTAGTCCTAAGAAGAAGAGAACACGTCGTAGTGGAGCTAGAAAGAAAACTACTTCTGAAACTGCGACAACTGATAATGTTTCTGAAGATAAAAAAGAAGAAACTAAATCTGAAACTTCTACAACGGTAAATACTTCTGAAAATAAAGAAGAAGAAACAAAGTCTGAAGCTGCTGCTGATGATAAGAAAGAAGTAAAAGAAGAAAACAAGCCTGAAGCTGCTGCATCTGATGATGTTTCCAATGATAAGAATGAAGCTAAAGAAGATGAAAACAAAGATGTAGAAAATGCTTCTAATGATGTAAAAGAAGCTAAGAATGAAGCTTCAGATTCTGAAGAATCAAGCGAAGAAAAAAAGAAAGAAGATTAAGATTGTTTTAATCTTAGTGAATAAAAAGAGCAGAGTCTATTGGGCTTTGCTCTTTTTTTTTTGATTATTTTTTTTAACAAAATTATTTGTATTTCTTAAATGGATTATTTTAATCATAGGATTTATTGGATTATTTTAGCTCATTAACATTAAATCTTATCATTTTATGAAAAAGAAACTTTTAATTTTTGTATTTGTTGCCTTTTTGCTTTTCCCTTGCTTTTCTTTGAAGGCACAGAATAACCAACTTGATCGCCCCAAGGTTGTTATTGGTATTGTGGTTGATCAAATGCGTTGGGATTATTTATATCGTTTTTATAATCGCTATGAAGATGGTGGCTTTAAACGACTGCTGAATAATGGTTTCAGTTTTGAAAATACTTTTATTAATTATGTGCCATCTTATACCGCTGTTGGACACACTGTTATTTATACGGGATCTGTTCCAGCCATCACCGGTATTGTAGGCAATAACTGGATTAATCAATTAACCGGTGAGGAATGGTATTGTACTGAAGACCCTTCGGTAGAAACAATCGGTAGTTCAGGAAGCGTTGGACAAATGTCTCCGAAGAGGATGTTGACTACGACAGTTACCGATGAGTTAAGACTTGCCACTAACTTTAGAGCAAAAGTGGTTGGCGTCTCTTTGAAAGATAGAGCCTCTATATTACCCGCAGGGCATAGTCCTTCCGGTGCTTTTTGGTATGATAATAATAGTAGTGATTTTATTACCAGCAGCTATTATATGAATGAGTTGCCCCAATGGGTGGAGGCTTTTAATAAAAAGGATCTCCCTCAGGAGCTAATGAATCAAGAATGGAATACCTTGTACCCAATAGAAAGCTACGTTCAGAGTTC
>CAZLDH010000057.1:0-16499 GCA_964558275.1 uncultured Chitinophagaceae bacterium | reverse complement strand
GCTCTTTTCAAACTCCTTGAAATAGACTACCTAAATTAGCGGAGTTAGGGTTTAATATCATAGCATTGAAGTGACTAACAAAGCTTGTTGTCTGCCTCCGTTTCAGCTTTATTTTTTCTGCAATCCGCCCCTTGTATTTATTTATCGTTTTTGTGGTCTGATTATTTTTACCTTTACGCTTATATAAAATTAATTTAGTTGTAGCCACCGCCATTCATCACTTCAAAAAGCTTCTGCTCCCATCCTGCTGAATCACGTATCGGAAAGTATAATAACGCTGCTCGCTCTCTACTGATGGATGCTCTGGCATATCCTTATAATAACCAACAATCTGCATTTTTACATATTTATCATCATTGGTATGAATCACCAAAATATAACCGGGTTTTGGAGTAATCACATGCTTCTGAGGATCATAGCTATACCATGAGGAAAAAACATCTCCGGTTTTGTATCCACTTTCCGGTGCTTCATTCAGTTCCTTCAAGGGCTGATTGACAATCTGCGCTTCCACTGCTCCGGGGCCATTTTGGCCATCATTAAGTATAATACTCGTTCCTCTGAAAGCGATATCCCATTTCTGGCTGGCAGAGTCTGAGCGATCTGTTGCCACACTATCATACAATACTACTGTAGTGTCGCTAAAACGAAAGAAAGTATATCTATGATCTGCGCCAATAGGTGTTCCATCATTCAAATCTCTAGTGGAAGGATCGGCAGGCAGATTTTTTACCAAAAAAGGAGATAACGACTCCTTGTCATCAGGCTGAGCAGGTGAATCCCCATCTTTAGAACAAGCAGAAAATAAAAATACAATTGCCCCCAAACCACATATAAACCAGTTTAAATTATATCTTTTCATGATAACATCTTTTATTTTTCAGTAAAATTTCTGCTTTCGTCTTTTTGAATGACGTAGGTAAACGTATAATATCCAAGGACAGACTCTTTATAGTTTAAATCACTTACATCAGGATTTCCTCTATAAAGGCTAATCAATTTAAACTTCACATAATATCCCTCATTGGTACGAATCAAATACGTCACAGAATCATTTGGAATAATTAAATGGGTATCACGTTGGTAATTAGAGAAGTTACTAAATACATTGCTGTTTTCATTGTCCATTTCATATCCTTCAGATGGTGCAGTAAGCACTTCATTAAAAGGCTTGTTAATTATTTGTCCTTTCACAGATCCGGGACCATGAATACCATTATTGAGGATAATATCGTTACCATCGAAAACGTAAGGGCAATAAAATCCAATATCCCATTTTGTACTTGCTGAATCTTCTGTAGAGACCACTTTTCCTTCGCTCAAATCAAAGAGTACATAATGATTTGTCGTATCCATATCAAAGCCACGTCCTCCGGTTGGTATCACGTATCCCACTTCCAGTGTATCTACAAAAACAGAATCCAATGTATTTTGAGGTGTCGGCACATCATCATTATCATCAGAGCATGAAGATGCGAAAACAAAAACAGAGGAGAGTAAGACAATCAAAAATACATTCTTAAGTTGAACAATGTTTGCTTTTTTCATAATGATTATTAAATTTTTAGTGTTTACAAAGTATTGGTATTAAAAAAGATGAAAAGTCGCACTAATATAAAAATTCCGTCCCGGGATGTATGGTAAATGCTTCGAATCGGTATAATCAAACAAATCCTTCACGCCGCCTTCTATTTTCAATTTTCCTGAACATAATTCTTTCGCTATATCTAAATGCACCAAGGCATAGCCGGGAGCATATTTATCTCCTTCATCCAATACCAAATTTCCATTGGTATCCATAAATCCAAAACGACCACGATAAATAAGTCTTGAATTAAATGACCAGGAATTGTAGCTGTAATAAACTTTGAAATTAAAGGTATTCTGCGACCGGTTAAACAACCCACCATAATCTGACTCATTAATCGGTTTAGAGACTCTATCGGCACCGGACCCTACCCACTTAAAGACCTTTCCTTTTTGAATAGAATCAATCACATCTTTATCTTTTGCAATTAAAAACTGATAACCCAGGCTCACCCTCATTTTATGGTCAAAAAGAGGAACACTTGCCCCCAACTCAAGACCTTCTGTATAAACCCGATGTATATTATGATACCCGAAAAGCGGTACACCATCAGATTTCATAGCTACAACACGCGTATCTATCAGATTCTTAATATCATTTCTAAACAAATTGGCATTCACTTTCCAGCCGGCAGTAGCCCGATAAGTTACTCCCAGATTGTAGGCAATAGAAGTCTCAGGTTTAAGGTTTGTATTCAACTTAGCAGTATCTGTTTTAGCAATTTGCCCCCGTTCACTCATTTCGGCAATAGCTTCTTTCATCACCTTCGCTCCCAAAACAGTATAACCCACTTCATTATTCGTAAAATCCAGGTAAAGCTGTCTAAAGCCGGGTGCCTTATAGCCCATTCCTACAGAAGCTCTAAACTTCCAATGATTGTCTAAATTATATTGTGCTGCTATTTTCGGACTAAGCTGAGCATCATAATCCGAGGAAGCATCTAATCGTAAACCGGTTAAAATATTCCAATTTGCAGTCGGATGCCATTCATGTTGTCCATATAAATAATAATCCGTCCTTTCCTTCATTCCCTGGTAGCGGGAAGCATTTAGTTTTTGATAAACAAATCCAATCCCGGTCGTTAAGACCTGATGTTGATTCAGAATATTTTGAGATTGTAATTCTTCCTTCCACAAGCTCTGGTGAAAGTAAGTATGCTCATAGGAAGTATCCACCTTAATATCATTCAAATCCTTTCCTGCCTTATATTGAGACCAATAACTGCGTAATTTTAATTTCCAATCGGGAGAAAATTTATAGGTAAGCACGGGCGCTATTCGATAATCTTTCTCTTTCCCATCTCCTTGTATCACAACGGAATCTTTCACCGTATTTACGAGATAATCATTATCCTGTTTTTGTGTAAAATAATGACCTCTAAGCCGGATTTTTAATTGGGGAGTTATTTGATAATGTAAATTTCCTCTAAAGGTATAATCCACATACGGATTCACGGTTTTCCCATATTTATGAGGTGATAAATCATAACCGGAGGTACTATATCTGTTAGCAGACAGAGAAACAGCACCTTTATTGCCTAATCCAAGAGTTCCGGTAACCGTATTATCAAACGCCTGATAGGAGCCATATTGCGAACGAATACGCAAGGCATTTTCTGTACCTTTCTTCGTAATAATATTGATTACCCCGGCGAGTGCATCCGAACCGTAAAGGCTGGAGGAAGGACCTTTTAAGATTTCTATTCTTTCTACATCACTCAGAGATATCCTTTTCAAATCCAACGTTCCTGCAATACGTCCAATGATAGGTTCCCCATTAATGAGTATTAAGGTGTATTCCGATCCCAATCCCTGCATCTGCACTCCAAAACCATGATCACTTACAATAGATAATCCCGTCTGTTCGGATAAAATCTCATCCAGCCGATTAGACCCTGATGATTCAATCTCTGCCTTTCCAATTATTTGTACCGGCATGGGAACATCCGCCAATTTACGACTGCTTTTCGTTGCAGTCACCACTACCGCATTCAAGTCGTCGCCCCTCAACAGCGAGTCTTCCAGCTGGTTCGTTTGCCCTTTCGCATGCAAACCTACCAAGAGGAAAAGGATAAATAATATATTAATACTCGTTTTTAAAAACGACATTACCAGATTTCATTTCTTTACTTAATCCAATATTTAGGTCTTCATTTTTTGAAAAAATGAAGACCTAAGAGAAATGCAAAGTTCAACAAAATAGCCAATACATAAAGGCCAAGAGCAAGGAAATGGCTGTATTTTGACATTAGTATGACCTTTACGTATTAAATCAAAGTCAGATAAAAAATGGTAAGAGAAATATTGAATTAAATAAAAGAGATTACTTTTCAGGCTGCCATTGCGTTTCGTCAACACGAAGCTCTCTTGCAGTCATACGCGCCAACACAAACAAGAGATCACTTAATCTATTCAGATAAGGCAGCACAAAGTCAGGTAATTCTTCTCCGGCATCAGCGAGTTCCACACAGGCACGCTCTGCATCGCGACAATGACACCTGGCAATATGACATGCAGAAACTTTCTCATGCCCACCCGGCAAAATAAAAGAACGTAAAGGGGGTAATTGAACATCAAATTCATCAATCTTTTCTTCCAATGCCAATATATCCTCCTGATGTAGTTCCGGAAGCGTCATTTTAAGTTCCTTATTAGGATCCACAGACAAGTGCGAACCAATAGTAAATAGATGGTTTTGGACATTCCGGAAGAAAGAAACCACCTCTTCGCTTTTCAATAAATCAACCACCCAGCCAATATATGCATTGGTAGTATCTACGGCTCCGTAAGCAGCAATTCGCAGACTTCCTTTAGAGACCCGTGTGCCACCGATAAGACTAGTCTGACCGCTATCTCCTGTCTTGGTGTATATTCTGAACGCCATGTCTTTTTTTAAAAGCAAGGTAAAACATTTTACACTATCCTCTGTTGATACGAAGTTAAATTTTAACCCGAATTTTCATCAGCATGCTTATTTTTGCTAAAAGGAAGAAAAGGAAAGCGCGATAATACTTAACTTTGCCGGCTATGGAAAAAGAAATTGTTGTTAGCGGTATTCGGCCTACCGGATATTTACACCTTGGGAATTATTTTGGAGCCATTCGTAATTTTATAAAAATGCAGGAGAAATACGACTGTTATTTCTTCGTTGCAGATTTACATTCATTAACGACTCACCCTGAGCCCAAACACCTCAAAGAGAGTGTTTACAGAGTATTGGCAGAAAATATTGCTTCCGGACTGGACCCTGACAAAGCTACATTTTATGTACAAAGTCAGGTTCCTGAAACAGCTGAACTTTATCTTTTATTAAATATGCTGGCTTATAAAGGAGAACTGGAAAAAGTGCCCACCTTTAAAGAAAAAATCAGACAGCATAAAGAGAATATTAATGCTGGTCTGCTCACCTATCCCGTTTTAATGGCGGCAGACATTTTATTACATCGTGCCAAAAAGGTTCCGGTTGGAAAAGATCAACAACAACATCTTGAAATGGCGCGAAATTTTGCGGCAAGATTTAATCATCGCTACGGCAACTTATTCCCGGAACCTCAGGGTTTTAATGATGGAGGCGAAGATTTAGTTAAAATCGGCAGCCTTAACGGAGAAGGAAAGATGAGCAAAAGCCAACATGAATCAGCCACCCTCTATTTAGCCGATTCCGATGCGCAAATCATAAAAAAAATAAAAAAAGCCAAAACTGATGCAGGTCCTCAAGCGCCGAATACACCAAAGCCGGATTATATCCAAAACCTATTCGGACTTATGTCCTTAGTTTCTGCCCCTGAAGTCATTGAACAGTTTGAAAAAAATTATCAAAATTGTGAAATTCGTTATGGGGATATGAAAAAGCAACTAGGAGAGGATATGGTTCATTTTATTTCCCCCATAAGAAAACGAACAGACGAGATTCTGGAGAATCCCGCCTATCTTGAAAAAATCATCAAACAAGGCAGTGAAAAAGCCCGGGAATCAGCAGCAGCTACGGTAAAAGAAGCCAAAAAATTAATGGGGTTACAGTATTAGACTTTATTAATTTAGTCAATAAACTGACAGAATTAACGTTAATTTAGTCACTCTATTGACAGAATTAATTCACTATTTGGTCATTTGGATGACCAAATAGTGAATTCGGAAATAAAAATACAACGAAAAACAGCGTTTCTAATGGAGAAACGAATAGGGCAAAAATAAAATTCAATACTTACAACCAAAAAAGCAAGAATTATTATTTTTGGAGAACTTACGATAAACAAGAAATTGATCTCATAGAAACATCAGCCGACAAAATAGAGGCTTACGAATTCAAATGGGGAAAGAAAATCCCCAAAATCCCCGGATTCTTTGAAAAAAACTATCCTAAAGCAGAATTTACAGTCGTCAACCGAAGCAATTATTTAGACTTTATAAGCTAAAGCAAAAAAATACCCCTAATTTTGGGAAATACTTAAAAATGAGTTCCTCGATTTATGCACTATCTATCTGTTGAAAACCTGAGTAAATCATACGGTATCAAGACCCTATTTGAAGATATTTCCTTCCACCTCTCGGAAGGGAATAAAGTGGCACTTATCGCAAAAAATGGCTCAGGAAAATCTTCCTTATTGAAAGTCATTGCCGGGAAAGACAGCGCCGATTCAGGAAAAGTATGGATACACAAGGATGTTCAGGTAGCCTTTTTAGATCAAAGATTTCAATTGAACGAGACGCAAACGACTAATGAAAATATTTTTCAACATGCGCATCCCACGCTCCAACTTATCAACAGATATGAAAACTCTTTAGCCAATCAAAACCAAGAGGAGATTGCTGAACTTGCCGGCCAGATGGATAGTGTAGATGCATGGAAATTTGAAGCTACAGTTAAAGAAATTCTAGGGAAATTAGGGATTGATTTTTTAGCCCAAAAAGTGGCTACCCTTTCAGGTGGACAAAAAAAAAGAGTTGCCCTGGCAAAAGTTCTGATAGACATAGGTTTTGATCATCAAAGTACGTTACTGATACTGGACGAGCCTACCAATCATTTGGATGTGGAGATGATTGAATGGCTGGAAGAGTATCTGAGTACGGCAAAGATGACTTTGTTATTGGTGACTCATGATCGATACTTCCTTGATAATGTTTGTAATAAAATATTGGAATTGGATGAGGGGCAAATTCACGTGCACCAAGAATCTTATGCCCGGTTTCTGGAAAACAAACAACATCGAATAGAAGTAGCAGATGCGTCACGAGAAAAAGCCAAAAATCTATATCGTAAAGAACTGGAATGGATGCGGCGCCAGCCCAAGGCAAGAGGTACAAAGGCTAAATCCAGAATTGATGCTTTCCATGATGTAAAAGAACAGGCTTTACATAAATCTAATGATGCCCAAATGGCACTGGATATGAAGATGACTCGTCTGGGAGGAAAGATCATTGAATTGAAAAAAATTAGAAAAGCCTATGATGAAAACATCTTGATAGACGGTTTTGACTACACTTTCAAAAAAGGGGAGCGAATCGGCATTATTGGAAAAAATGGTGTGGGGAAATCAACTTTTTTAAATATCATACAAGGTATTGAAGAACAAGATTCAGGAAAAGTAAATGTGGGTCAGACCGTCACATTTGGCTATTATCATCAACAGGGACTAAAACTGAAAGAGGATGAAAGAATTATAGATTGGGTAAAAGAAATCGCAGAAAACTTTCCTCTGGCAGACGGAGGGGTTATCGGTGCAAGAGAATTCTTAAAACGATTTCTATTCCCTCCCGACCAGCAATATACCTATATTTCCCAACTCAGTGGTGGGGAGAAAAAACGACTGCAATTATTATCCGTTTTATACCGAAATCCTAATTTTCTCATTCTGGACGAACCTACGAATGATTTGGATATAGAAACACTGCAGGTGCTGGAAGATTTTCTTGACTCATTTCCGGGTTGTTTAATTATCGTATCGCATGATAGATATTTTATGGATCGACTCATTGACCATCTCTTTGTTTTCCGGGGAAAGGGGCAAATTCGAGACTTTCCGGGAACTTATTCTCAATACAGAATAGAAGCGCAAGCTGAAGACAAAAGGAAAGCCAAAGAAAATATGCAATCCAAACCTGCAGCTGACAAACAGAAAAAAGTAAAAACGCAAAAGAAGCTATCCTATAATGAACAACGGGAATTAAAAAAAATAGAACAAAGGCTTCCTAAACTGGAAGCACGAAAAAAAGAGTTAACCCAAAAATTATCTAATCCCAATTTGCCCTACGAAGAATTGCAAGAAGCCTCTCAGCAGGTAGGGCAAGTCTCTGATGAATTGGAAAAATTAGAAATACGATGGTTAGAATTGGAAGAGATTAAAGGATAACTTTTCTCTTACTCCACAGTCACCGATTTGGCCAAATTCCGGGGTTTATCCACATCTAAGCCTTTCAATACACCAATATGATAAGCTAATAATTGGAAAGGAATCACATTAATTAAAGGGGCCACCACTTCATCCGCTTCAGGAACCTCAATGACATCATCAGCCATAGCAGCAATTTTTTTATCCCCCTCCGTCACAACCGCAATTACTTTCCCGCCTCTGGCTTTCACCTCCTGTATGTTTGATACTATTTTTTCATAAAAAGCATCTTTTGTAGCCACAAAAACTACAGGAAGACTTTCATCTACTAAAGCAATAGGCCCATGTTTCATTTCTGCGGCAGGATAGCCTTCTGCATGGATATAAGAGATTTCTTTCAGTTTCAAGGCGCCTTCCAGTGCCACAGGAAAATTATATCCTCTTCCCAAATATAAGAAGTCAGAAGCATCTTTATATTTCTCTGCAATACTTTTAATATGCTCATTTTGTTTCAAGCACTTATCTACCTTATCGGGTATCTGTTCTAATTCATGTAATAAGCTGTGATATCGCGTCTGATCTAAGGATCCTTTTTCTATTCCCACCTTCAAGGCTATTTGTGTTAAAACGGTCAGCTGCGCAGTAAAAGCTTTGGTGCTGGCCACCCCAATCTCCGGACCGGCATGTGTATAAGCTCCAGCATGTGCCGCCCTGGGAATAGAAGAGCCTACGACATTACAAATGCCAAAAATCAAAGCACCATTCTTCTTGGCTCGTTCAATGGCAACGAGTGTGTCTGCCGTTTCGCCTGATTGAGAAATAGCCACAATAATATCGCCTTCTTCTATAACAGGATTTCTGTATCTAAATTCTGAAGCATATTCCACTTCTACCGGAATGCGCGCCAGCTCCTCCATCATATATTCAGCTACAAGTCCGGCATGCCAGGAGGTTCCACAAGCCACAAAAACCATACGTTTTGCTTGCTTAAAGGTATCTAAATAGGTGGTCAGCCCCCCTAACTTTAATTTACCTTCCTTGGCATTGAGTCTTCCCCGCAAAGAATCGAATATTGTTTTAGGCTGTTCAAAAATTTCTTTCAACATGAAATGGTCATACCCGCCTTTTTCAATAGCAGCAAGTTCCATATCCAATTTCTCAACATAAGGCGTTTGTACTTCATTGGAAATATTTTTCAAGGTCAGGCCATCCGGTTCTATAATGGCTATTTCATAATCATTTACATACACTACTTCATTGGTATATTCTACGATAGGTGAGGCGTCAGAAGCAAGAAAATGTTCTCCTTTACCTATACCAATAACAAGCGGACTGCCCTTACGAGCTGCAATTAATTTTTGAGGATTATCCTGATCCATCAGAACAATGACATAGGCTCCTACAATTCTTTTTAATGCTATACGAACGGCCTCTTCTAAAGCACAATCATTGCTCTTTTTAATTTCTTCAATAAAATGAACAACGACTTCTGAATCTGTTTCACCCTGAAAATGATGCCCTTTCTGCATTAATTCTTCTTTTATAGAAGCATAATTTTCTATAATCCCATTATGAACAAGTGCCAGTTTCCCATCTTCCGATCTATGTGGATGTGCATTTTGGTCATTGGGTTTGCCATGCGTTGCCCAGCGGGTATGCCCAATTCCTATATTTGCACTGACCTCCTTTCCCATTAAAGTCTCTTCCAGTTCTGCTACTCTCCCCTTTCTTTTATATATCTCTACATTATCTTTTTGAAGAAAAGCAACACCGGCGCTGTCATATCCTCTATACTCTAAGCGTCTTAATCCTTTCAAAATATAAGGACAAGCCTTTTCTTTACCTATATAAGCAACAATTCCACACATAAATTTAAATTTTATAAATCACAGATTCTTGCAAATATATAATCCCCCTATTGAAAAAAGAATCTTTTTTTTTCAATATTTCTAAGCTTAACAAAGCAGTATTTATAGCCCATCTCTAAAATTTTTAATAATTTTGAAACAAATTATCGTAATGCAGAGATCATTAGCCGACGAAAACTACTTAAAAGCAATTTTTCACCTTTCCGGAGAAGAACAAGAACCCGTAGGCACCGGGATGCTTGCAGACTTCTTAGAGGTAAGAGCGGCCTCTGTAACCGATAAAATGAAGCGACTGCAGAAAAAAGGATTGCTGGATTACCAAAAATCCAAGGGCGCTGCACTTACCGAAGCAGGAGAAAAAATCGCCTTATTAATCATTAGAAAGCATCGTCTCTGGGAACAATTTTTGGTAGAGGTGCTGGGCTTTGACTGGCATGAGGTTCATGATATTGCAGAGCAATTAGAACACATTCACTCAGAAGAACTTATAAACAGAATAGATCAATATCTGGGGCATCCTAAAGAAGATCCGCATGGCGATCCCATTCCTGATGCTGATGGAAAAATATCTCAACAGGATTTATACAATTTAGATCAGGTAGCCACGGGAGCTTCCTATCAAATTATTACCGTAGAAAGCAGAGATGCCGAATTATTGCAATTTCTGGATAAAAAAGGGCTCAATCTACACACTACACTAACCTTAATACAAAGAGAAACGTACGATAGAAGCATCATTATTGAGATTCAGAAAAAAAGCCCCATCAACCTGAGCCGAATGGTTGCCAAGAAAATTTGGGTAAGCCCGGCAACGCAAAAAAAAGAGCCTACAAATGCGCCTAAAGCAATACCACAAACTGCTCCAAAGACAACGCCCAATACTCCACTTTTGTTCTAAACAATTAAAACAGGCGCATCTACATGGTGTCTGACATAATCTACGGTTTCTCCATATAACCAATCCTTAAAACCGGTATGTCCATGTCCACTCATAACCACTAAATCAGCCTTTTCCTCTTGGATTATCTTCGCTATATTTTTAGCTCTTTTGGAATGCCCCAGCACAGCTTTGGCCTTTATCCCTCTTTCATGCAACAAATCAATATAAAGATTTAATTGCTTTTTGTCCTCTCGGGTCTCATAGTCCAGACTCTCCCTGCCAAGTGTTCTAGCAGAGGCACTTTCCGTAATATGAATCAACACATATTCTGTTTGCTCATGTCCTTGCGCAAGGGCTTTTGAAAGAATATCTTCATCTGTTTGACTAAAATCTAAAGCCAAAGCAATTTTCCCATATTTCGGATGTCTCAGATGCTTAATATCCGGCAAAATAAATTTTCTTTTATGAATTCTGGAGGACTTCATCATCCGGTGTTTACCAACTAAAGGAAATATAAAAGTATAAAGAAGTAAAAGAACTAACCCCACCACAACAATAAGTAAAAGATATTTCGTCCAAATATTGCTTTCCAAGAACAGACTTTTCATCTCCCCTGTCACTAACTTCAAATTTAGAAAAATCAAGACAATTGTAATTCCCCAGGCTGCAACTTTAGTGTACCACTTAATTACAAAGCGTCCCATTGTTTTTTTATCACTCACAAAGTGAATAAGCGGAATGACTGCAAAACCCAATTGCAAACTCAAAAGCACCTGGCTGAAAATCAATAATTCCCCCACACTTTCTTCTCCTGCAATTAGTACAACCAAAAGCGCAGGAATGATGGCCGCCATTCGGGTAATCAGCCTCCGCGTCCAGGGGCTAATACGCAACCTTAAATAGCCTTCCATCACAATTTGCCCTGCTAAAGTTCCAGTCACCGTAGAACTTTGCCCAGCAGCAATCAATGCAACTGCAAATAAAATAGGCGCCCAATTATTTCCCAACAAGGGTTCTAACAATTTATAAGCATCCTGCAATTCCGCCACCTCTGTGTTTCCCGAAGTAAAAAAAGTAGCTCCTGCCAATACCAAAAGACCTGCATTTACAAAAAAAGCTATGTTTAATGCCATTGCACTATCAAACACATTCATTCGAAGGGCTTGCTTAATACTTTTATGTTTACGTTCTACTTTTCTACTCTGTACCAGAGATGAATGTAGATAAAGGTTGTGAGGCATCACCGTAGCACCAATGATTCCAATGGCGATGTATAAGGCAGAATTATTGGGGATACTGGGGATAAAACCGGCTGCAACATCTCCCATATCAGGATTAGAAAGAAAAATCTCCCACAATAAGGAGAATCCAATAACGGCTATCAATCCTAAAATAATAGCTTCTAATTTTCGAATACCGACTTGCTGTAATGCAAGAATAAAAAAAGTATCCAAAGCCGTCAATGTGATGCCTAACCACAAAGGCATATGAAACAACAACTCCAATCCAATGGCCATTCCAATCACTTCAGCCAAATCCGTCGCAGCAATAGCCAACTCAGCAAGAATATAAAGCATAAAATTTACAAAAGGAGGATATGCCTCTCTATTAGCCTGCGCCAGATCTCGCCCTCGAACAATTCCTAATCGCGCGCACAAACTCTGTAGCAGCAATGCCATCAGATTACTCATCAAAATGACCCAAATCAATTGATAACCAAACTGACTACCACCTGCCAGATCAGTAGCCCAATTCCCCGGATCCATGTAACCCACACTCACCAAATAAGCAGGACCTGAAAATGCCAGTAATTTCCGAAACCATCCTTTCTTTTTGCTCGTATCTACAGAACCATGAACTTCACTCAAAGATTGATCCACAGAATCTTTCATTTATTTTTTTAGACAAAACTAAATATTTATTATCGTTTTATAAAATAAAAAATAAAACGCCCTAAATATAATGTGACAAATTTATTCCTTCCCTGAAATGGTAGCCGACAGACCTCTATCCAGCAGCGCCTCACACTGTGGACGAAGTTCACTTAATCCGCCCTCTTTTACGCCATATTTTCCTTTAAAATGGATAAAAAGCGCACATTGTTCTGCCTGTTCCTGAGTATGATCACAAATTTCGATTAAGCATTTTATGACCCAATCAAAAGTATTGACATCATCATTCCAAACAATCAATTCATACCTTGGCGTATCTTGTTCTTCTACCAAAGTATCCAATTCCTCTTTTTCCTTGTATTTACTTTTAACTACAAACATTCATGACAAAGTTACAAGAATGTGCGCAATAGCCATCCTTTTAATCACATCAATATAAAAGAAATAGCATGCCGTCTCTTGTATATTTTTTTGGATAATTTTTATTATTCAAGCAAACTTTTATTTACTTTTATGTATTATTGTCCCCAAGGATGAAACCTATTTTTGGACTTTACGAATATTTTATGAGCCCAATAATTTTCAATAATACTTTACTGAACATCTCTTTTAGTTTACCTCTGAAAGATCATGTACTCATTTTCGCGGTCGTACTTTTCATTATTCTATTGGCTCCTATTATACTCAGAAAATTCAGAATTCCAAGTATCATTGGTCTCATACTTGCCGGAGTAGCTATTGGTCCCCATGGATTCCACCTCATGGATAGGGATAGCAGTATTCAGCTATTCGGAACGGTCGGACTATTATACATCATGTTCATGGCAGGATTAGAACTCGATCTAAATGAATTCAAAAAGCATAAAAATAAGAGTCTGATTTTCGGGATGCTTACTTTTTGTTTTCCTTTTTCTTTAGGTATTCTTGCCTGCCATTTTCTACTGGGATTTAGCTATCTGTCCTCAACATTGATAGCAAGTATGTTTTCCACACATACGCTTGTATCTTATCCCATTGCCAGCAAACTGGGCATTTCAAAAAACAATGCAGTGACGATTGCTGTAGGCGGAACCATCATTACAGACACGGTCGTATTATTACTCCTGGCAGTCATCACAGGAGCTAATAAAGGCGAATTAAATGTTGGATTTTGGATTCAATTAGGTATCTCCATCGTTGTTTTCACTCTCATTGTATTTCTCCTTTTCCCCATCATTGGCCGTTGGTTTTTCAAAAACATGAAAGGAGATAGTGTCTCAGAATACATCTTTGTGCTTGCCATGGTTTTTTTAGCTGCATTTTTAGCTGAATTAGCACAAATAGAAGCTATTATAGGGGCTTTTATGGCGGGACTTGCCTTAAACAGACTCATCCCTCACACCTCTCCTGTGATGAATAGAATAGAGTTTGTCGGAAATGCCCTTTTTATTCCCTTCTTCCTCCTTAGCGTAGGTATGCTGGTGGATTTAAAGGTTTTATTACAAGGTCCTGAAGCATTATTAGTTGCCGGCATATTGATAGCAGTAGCTTTTTTGGGGAAATGGATTGCAGCTTTCTTGACACAAAAGATTTTTCACTATTCAAAACACCAACGAAATGTATTGTTTGGATTAACGAGTGCCCATGCGGCTGCCACATTAGCCGTCATTCTTATAGGCTTTCAGATTGGGCTTGTAGATGAAGCTACTTTAAATGGAACAATCATATTAATTCTGATTAGCTGTTTGATTGCATCCTTTATTACTGAAAATTCCGGGCGCAAGCTTGTGATTGAAGCAGATGCCGCCTTGCCTGAGATACATAATGAGAAAGAAAGAATATTAGTTCCCATTTCTAATCCCAAGACGATTGAGCATTTAATTGACTTTTCATTGATGCTCAAAGATAAAAAATCTTCAGAAGCAATTTATTCACTCACGATTGTGAAGGATAATAAAGAAGCCAATAAATGGGTATCCAAAAGCAACAAAATGCAGGAAGCCATTGTAAAACATGCCTCCGGTACAGATACCAACGTGCAATCAATTACTCGAATAGATCTTAGTGTCGTAAGTGGGATTACAAGAGCAATGAAGGAAATATCCGGTACAGATCTGATTATGGGCTGGAGTACTAAAATAAGCGTTACCGATCGCCTTTTTGGAACAAAAATTGGTACCTTGACAAGCAATATATGGGAAAATATATACGCTACCCACTTTGTACACCCTGTCAGTACCGCCAAGAGAATGCTTGTTGTGATGCCAAATTACGTTGAATATGAAATTGGCTTCCTCCCACTTGTCAGAAAAATAAACACTTTAGCCGTAGTCGCGGGTGTAGATATTAAGCTCTATAGTTCGGATAAGACCTATAACAAAGTATTTAAAGAATTAGAGCTTATAAAATCTGCAGTTCATATTAAACACCATGTATTGACTCATCTTGAGGATATTCAACTTTTGAAAAAAAGTACAACAAAAAATGATCTAATCCTTGTGATTAGTGCAAGAAAGCGTACGATTTCTTATGAGCCCTATTTAGACAATATCCCGGCAAAACTAAACAAGTATTTCTCGGAAAATAATTTTATCCTTGTTTATCCGGAACAACATGATTTGGGTATTCAAGAAAATAATTATTTAGAAGATTACAACTTGTCTCCTATTCAAGAACAGGTAGAGAACATAACTCGCCTTAGAAGAGCTATCAAAAATATATTCAAATCAAGAAAGAAAAAGTCGGACAATCCTGATAAGGATACTGATAATTCCTAAAATAAATAGAAAAACACATAAACAAGCGAACATTTTTTCGCATATTTGTTAAGTCTTTCGTTTCTATAAATGTATTATCAGAGGATAAAATATGTTTCACCTTTTATTTGCACATAAACTTTCACATATAGATTTTAGCCTGCCATTCAAAGATCCGGTACTCATCTTCTCAGTTGTCCTGTTTATTATTTTATTAGCACCAATTATCCTTCGAAAATTTCGAATCCCGAGTATTGTAGGCCTAATAATAGCCGGTGTATTAATTGGACCCTACGGATTTGATGTATTGGCCTTTGACAACAGCATTAAACTCTTTGGCATGGTCGGGTTAATCTACCTGATGTTTCAAGCCGGCCTGGATCTTGACATGAATGAATTTAGAAAAAGCAAAAACAAAAGTATCTTCTTTGGATTAATTACCTTTTCTATCCCTTTTGGTATAGGGGTCGTAGTTTGCTACTATTTCTTTCATTTCAATTTAATGACGTCGGCTCTTATTTCAAGTATGTTTGCCACCCATACGCTGGTAGCTTATCCTATCGCCAGCAAATTGGGCATTACAAAAGATCAGGCTGTTACTATTGCTGTTGGTGGTACAATTATTACTGATACATTGGTATTACTCCTTTTAGCTGTCATCACCGGAGCTAAAGAAGGTAATTTAGATTCTTTATTTTGGTTACAATTGGGAGGCTCTATACTTATCTTTGTAGCCATTGTTTTCGTCACATTTCCGCCCATTGGTCGCTGGTTTTTCAAAAATATCAAAGACGACAACACAGGTCAATATGTCTTTGTTTTAGCCATGGTTTTTCTGGCCGGCCTCTTAGCCAAGTTAGCAGGAATGGAAGCAATCATTGGTGCATTTATGGCAGGATTAGCCCTTAACCGATTAATCCCAACGACCTCCCCTCTGATGAACCGTATTGAATTTGTAGGCAATACCATCTTTATTCCTTTTTTCCTCATTAGCGTGGGCATGCGTGTCGATTTAAAAGTCTTTTTAGAAGGTCCGGGAGTACTTATTCTTGCCGGCGTTCTTCTTCTCGTTGCAATTGGCGGAAAATGGATTGCCGCATGGATATCTCAAAAGCTTTTTAACTATTCCAAAATACAAAGAAATGTATTATTTGGTCTAACAACAGCAAGGGCAGCAGCTACACTTGCCGTTATACTGGTAGGATTTA
>CAZLDH010000056.1:0-16574 GCA_964558275.1 uncultured Chitinophagaceae bacterium | reverse complement strand
GAAATCCAATCCAAGCCTTGGAAAATATTATCGATTGCGGGTGTGAAAGAATACTGACTTCAGGACAGGAACCTACTGCAATCGAAGGTGCCTCTTTATTAGATTTGTTGATACAAAAAGCAGAAGATCGTATTATTATCATGCCGGGCTCCGGGATAAGACCAGAAAATATTGCTGCATTAGTCAAAACAACCAAGGCGAACGAATATCATTCTACCGCCAAAATCACGACTAGAAGCAAAATGAGTTTCCAAAATAAACTGGCAGAACAAGAAAATGACAGCATTACTGTAACGGATACGACAATCGTTCAATCATTAAGACGACTGGCAGAAAAAGCCCAAAAGACATTGTAGATTATACTTGACCAATAACTATCAGATTAGCACGCAGTTAAAGCTCACCAATCACCATCTCTTTCTTCTGCCACAAACGGCCAAATCGAACCATCTTGGTTAACATAGAAATAGACACCGTCTATCTGACACAGGATTGGAAATTCTCCTGAAGCCTCAACAAAATCGGTGTAGGTACTGCCTGCATTTCTGAAATATACATTATCCAAAACCACAGGAACAATCGTCCCTCCGTTTTCATTGAAAAGACCAAAATGTCGGTCTCGCTGCACAATAAATCCTTCACCATTTGGAAAATAGAAAATCTTATCATATTCTGCCGGCACCAAAATTTCACCATCCAAATTCATCACACCGTAAAGCGTTCCACCACGCTCAGCTAAATCAGTAATCAAGAGGTAATCGCCTACCTGAATATCGGCATATCCGCCATAGCCATAACGCGGACGTTTGAAAACTTTATCGCTAATCGGCTGTCCTAATGAATCGACAAATCGGTCTTCCACAAAATTGTCATTTACGCGCTGTGTCAACCGAATGACGCCGCCATCAGTTATTTTAACCTCATCGTATATTGCGGGCACCACTTCCTTGCCTTCCGTATTGATAAAGCCCTCTTTTCCATCGCGACTTACTTCAGCTAAACCATGGGAAAACGATTCTATATTATGAATATCCCCATAGCTTGATTTTGTTATTGGGTACGGCTTAGACAGACGTTTTTGTTGAGTTAAACTCCATAAATAGGAGTTCGTTGTGTCACTAACGATAATTAAATTTTTGTGGCGAACCATGCGTATATCCGAATAGCCCAAATCCAGCCATTCTCCTTTTTTTGTATCAAAAATGGCCGTCGTATGATCATCACTGTATAGATCCCCTTTGACCGTATAAACATACCGATCATTAACGAATTTCAAGGTGGTATAAATGGGTTTTAAAACTTCTTTCTGGTTTTGAAGATCGTATAAGCCATACAGAAAATCATCACTTTCTTCAGTCTTCACCCAACGTTGATTCAAGAGGCGATAGTCATCATAATTTGTCGGCATCAACAATGTTCCATTGGCAGCATATAAGCCTTTGTAAACATCGTAATAGTCTTCTCCCCACTTCTCATCTGCTTCGATATAATAGGTCAAAGAATCTGCAGACAATACGATATCCAAGCGGTCGTATTGCGGCTTGAGGATCACGCCATTTTCGGGATTATAAAATCCGACTTTTTCATCTTTTGTCAATTCATAAAGTTGAACCTGTTGACCTGATTTCAGTTCAATTTCCAAACTACGACTACCGTTGACATCATCGTAAATCAACGGCAAGACCATTTCCCCTTTGGCATTAATCATTCCGACTTTACCGGCTTTTTTTACTTCAAAATAATCATTTGACACCCAAACCATATCATAGTTATCGGCCGGAACCATCACTTTGCCGTCATTGCGAATAATGCCCATCATACTGTCAATAGAAACCCCGATATAGGGTCCCCAGGAAAAATTCCCATAAGGATCGCTCACATCATCGTATCTAAAAGACGTCAGTTGCTGCCCATCTTTCCCAACAAATCCAAATTTACCATCTTTTTCAAGCGCAAGTGCCCCATTCATCACGCGCATCCAACCATATTCATTGGCAGAGTAAACCGTATTTGTATTCATATTAATCACCACATCCACGCTATCTTTTTCATAGCTGGTGACCCAATTGTCACTGCGCATCCCGTAATGTGCCGGATGTTCATATTCGAAAGGTACCAAAACCTCACCATCAAAACTCAATACGCCCCATTTCCCGTTTTTAGAGGCATAGGCATAAGAAACCCTGCCTCCACAACCCCCACAGAAATCAAATTCATCGTAGCTAAACGGGGTAATCATTTTTTGTTTTTCCCGACTGAAAATCCCCCATTTATCGCCTTTTCGCACATCGTAATAATAATCGCCCATAATATTGGCTTCGTCAAATTTTGGAGGCAAAGAAACGTTTCCCCAAGTGTCGGCATATCCCATTTTCCCATTGCTGTATATAGCTAATCGTCTTTTTCGCACTAACTTTATATTATCATACTCGGGATTTAACAGCCATTCCCCATCATCCCCAACGAGGCCATATTTTCCGTTTTTCTTAACGATATAATGAGTTATTTTTTTATTCCGGTTAATACTCACCCAGCCCGGATGCAATGCTGAAATGGAATCACTCGGATGAAAGTTGTCCACATAGTTGTCAAAGGCATAATCACCGTTTTCATCTATATAAAATGAACGATCATTTTCCGTTACCTGTGCGAAACCGTCTCGAAAAATAGCCGCCGATTGAATGACAGAATCCGCTTGTATATTCTTTAAAACAGCAAGTAAACTGTCTCGTGCGGCTTGGTCAAAAAGAGATTCTGTCTCATCTTCCCAATAATTCGGATGCGTTTCTTTATCATAAGTTTCATAACCTTCAGGCGGAAAATAATCAGCATTAGTTAATGTTATTCGTTCAACAGAATCGACACTTTTGACAATACCAACATGATTTTCCACGCTAATAGTTTTCAAACTCACCCCATCAAGTCGTCCCTTGCTCCAAAACCAATCCGGCAACGCAGTTGTTACCCAGCTTTCCACTTGTATAGTATCCTTGGAGCCGCCTTTCAGCACCATATCATAAGTCACTTTTTCAACCGAAAAACCGGCAATAACTGCGGTGCTATCAGGAAAATGTTCAAAATGAATAAGTTGATATAAAGTATCATTCTTCTGTTGTGATAAATAATCTGAATAGGGCGTTACAGCTACATAATTATCGCCTTCAAAGATATTAAATGTTATAGAATCTCGACGGTTGACAGTCAAATGATAAGCATGACCATGGTTATAATCCACCAACAATTTAAACAAGCTGTCAGAAAAAATATTTTGGAGATGAACCGAGTCGCTTTGAGCATTAAAATCTGCAACTTTTTCTTTTTCTTCTGCTGTGGCATTGGGTAAAGCCACGCGAGAGGTTTTAAAAGTCACCTTCCACGCTTGATTTGGTTTTAATTTTTGTCCATATACGGAGAAATGAACCAAGGCAAGTAATAGACTAATCAGGATAAAGTGTTTCATGATTTTACAGTAATGCTTCAAACAAGTTATTTCAATAATTATAGTCACGGTTTCAAAAGCGCAACATCCTCAAGCACAAAGTTCCGATATTTCCACTAAACTCTCCATCACGCATTACAACAATGTCACTACAACGATAGATTACCTATCTACAAAACAGCTACAGCCTCATATATTTCTCACATTTAGTACAATGAACAGATTATAGATAATGAATGAATTAGAATGGATTATATTTATAAAAAATCCCTGAGAAGCATTACGCCAATCAGGGATTTCATTTTTTAATACGCTAATTAGTTGATAGAAGCTATGATATTATTCAAAGTCTCACTAGGTCGCATTTCATTAAAAACGACCTCATCATTTGGTAAATAATAGCCTTTTAAATCAACCGGTCTCCCTTGGACGCCATTCAACTCTTCAACAATTTTATCTTCATTATCCTTTAGTTTTTTAGCTACAGGAGTAAATTGTTCTTTCAAGTCCTCACATTCATTTTGCTCGGCTAAGGCCTCTGTCCAGTACGAAACCAAATAAAAATGACTGCCTCTATTATCAAGCTCATTCACCACTCTTGAGGGTGATTTTTGATTCCTGAGAAATTTATCTGTCGCATCATCCAGTGCTTTTGACAATACAATAGCTTTCTTGTTATCATATTTTTTCCCAAAATGATCCAAAGAAACAGCAAGTGCCAGAAATTCTCCAAGAGAATCCCAACGCAAATGGTTTTCTTTGGTAAACTGCTGCACATGTTTAGGAGCAGAACCTCCTGCTCCGGTTTCGAATAATCCGCCGCCATTCAATAATGGAACAATAGATAACATCTTTGCGCTGGTTCCTAATTCAAGAATTGGAAATAAATCTGTCAGATAATCTCTCAATACATTCCCGGTTACAGAAATCGTATTCTTCCCGTTTTTCACCCTGTTCAAGCTATATTTAGTAGCTTCTTCCGGAGCCATAATTTTTAATTCGAGCCCTTCAGTGTTTTCATTTTTAAGATATTCATTCACCTTCTTAATTAATTCTCTATCATGAGCACGCGTTTCATCTAACCAAAAAACGGCAGGCCATCCGGTATCTTTCGCACGACTAACCGCTAATTTGACCCAGTTTCTAACAGGTGCATCTTTGGTTTGGCACATTCTCCACAAATCGCCTTCTTCCACTTCATGACGCATTAATACATCTCCTGATTTTAAGTCAATTACTTCAACTTTTCCTTCACCACTCATCTCAAAAGTCTTATCATGGGAGCCATATTCTTCAGCTTTGTCTGCCATAAGTCCAACATTAGGTACGGTTCCCATTGTCGCCGGATCAAAGGCACCATGCTCTTGGCAGAACTTCACTGTGGCGTCGTAGATTCCGGCATAGCTACTTTCAGGAATAACCGCCAGCGTATCTTCGGTTTCCCCTTCTTTATTCCACATTTGTCCCGCATTACGGATCATAGCCGGCATGGAGGCATCTATAATTATATCACTAGGTACATGCAGATTAGTAATTCCATTATCGGAGTTCACCATGGCTAAATCAGCCTGTTGATCAAAGTCTTTTTGTATCGCAGCATTAATAGCCTTAGCCTTTTCCGCCGGTAAATCATTGATTGCAGATAAAACTGCACCAAGACCACTATTTGGATCTGCACCACAAGCTTTTAAATCGGCTGCGTATTCTTCAAACACATCCTTAAAAAACCTTTTTACTACATGACCGAAAATAATAGGGTCAGACACCTTCATCATGGTTGCTTTCATATGTACAGAAAATAGGATTCCTAATTCCTTGGCCTTTGCAATCTGTTCATCTAAAAAGCTAATAAGTGATTTTTTACTAAATACGGAGGCATCAATTACTTCTCCATCCGTTAATTCCAGATGTTCCCGTAGTAGTTTCGTTTCTCCATCATTTCCGGTAAATTTAATATCAACAGCACCCGCTTCAACAGTGACTGATTTTTCATTGTGTCTAAAATCACCTTCCTGCATCGTAGCAACAGCAGTCTTTGAATCTTTTGCCCATTCTTTTACTTTATAAGGATGTTTTTGTGCAAAATTCTTTACTGCTTTTGGTGCACGGCGATCTGAATTTCCCTGACGAATTACCGGATTTACGGCACTTCCTTTTACTTTATCATAAGTATTTTTAATTGCCTTTTCATCTTCAGACTGAGGTTCATCCGGATAATCAGGTAATTTAAACCCTTTATCCTGTAACTCCTTGATGGTACTTTTCAGTTGGGGAATAGAAGCACTTATATTAGGTAATTTAATGACATTAGCCTCCGGTTTTTGTACCAATTCTCCTAACTCAGCTAGCGCATCTGCCACTTGCTGCTCCTTGGTCAATACTTCCGGAAACACGGCTAATACCCTGGCTGCCAAAGAAATATCCTTCGTTTCAAAGTCAATATTTGCGGATTTTGTAATCGCTTCAATCATAGGCAACAAAGAGTGTGTTGCTAAGTAAGGAGCTTCATCTGTTTTTGTATAAATTATTTGGGGTTTATCACTCATAGAAATATTATTTAAAATATAAAATTAGGTATTCTCCTATTATTAAACCAAATGAGATGCAAATATAATTAATAAACAGCCTTTTTAAGACAATGATTTATTACATCTTTGTTAATACCACTATCCAAATTTTTGCTTTAAGGCAGCTAATGCACCATTAAAGTCTTTTTCTTTTTTATGATGCTTATTATGTTTACCCTTATTTTTCCTTTTCGGTGGTTCTTCTGTTTGCTTAATAGACAAACTAATTCTTTTACGCGCTACATCCACCTCCAAAACGCGAACTTTCACTTTCTGATTTAATTTTAATGCTTCACCAGGATCGCTAATAAATCGATGGGCAATCTCCGAAACATGTACCAGACCGTCTTGTTTAACTCCTATATCTACGAAAGCTCCAAAGCGGGTAAGGTTGGTCACAATTCCGGGAACCTCCATGCCAATTTGAACATCTTCTATCTTATAAATAGGAGCAAATTCAAAAAACTCAGCCTCCTCTCGAGGATCTAATCCCGGTTTTTTCAATTCTTTTAAAATATCTTCTACCGTATGCTGTCCAAAAGTATCATCAATATAGGAAGTGGATTTTATTTCATCCACCAATTTTTCTTTCCCAACTAAATCCTCAATTTTCACATCCAGATCTTTAGCCATTTTTTCTACCAAGGGGTAGGCTTCCGGATGGACACTACTGTTATCTAATGGATTCTCAGGTTGAGAAATTCTTAAAAACCCCGCACATTGTTCATAGGCACCGGCGCCCAACCTTTTTACATTCAACAAATCTTTTCTGGACTTAAAATCACCATTTTCTTCACGATACTTTACAATATTACCGGCCAGAGTAGCACCTACACCACTGACATACTGAAGTAAATATTTACCTGAAGTATTTAAATTCACCCCGACAGCATTAACACAACTTTCTACCGTTTGATCCAGCTTAGATTTTAAACGGACCTGATTTACATCATGTTGATATTGACCTACGCCAATGCTTTTAGGATCTATTTTAACCAATTCTGCTAATGGATCCATTAATCGCCTTCCGATGCTTACAGCTCCTCTTACAGTAATATCATAATCGGGAAACTCTTCTCTTGCTATTTCAGAAGCAGAATATACCGAAGCACCATCTTCATTTACCAGAAATACAGGTAAATTGGTTTTCAATGATTTAATAAATTGTTCTGTTTCTCTCCCTGCAGTTCCGTCTCCAATAGCAAAACACTCGGTTTTGTACTGCTCAATAAGCCTTCTGACAATTTGCTCAGCTTCTTGCAATTTATGATTTTTCTCGTGTACATAAATGAGGGTATTCTCTTTTAAACCACCATTTGCATCCAAAACCACCACTTTGCAACCCGTTCTATAACCAGGATCTATAGCAATAATTCTTTTACCTCCCAATGGGGAAGATAGCAACAACTGACGAAGATTTTCCGCAAAAACATCAATTGCTTCTTCATCGGATTGCTTTTTCAAAGCCATCCTGAATTCACTTTCTAAGGCGGGTTGTAAAAGCCTTTTATAGGCATCTTTAGATGCCTTTTCCACCTGTTCTCCGACTGCATTATTTGCTAAAGGATATTTCTTTTGAATAAGTGCAAATGCACTATCCTCATCCGGCGCAATAGAAAGCCGAAGAATCCCGTTCATAAAGCCTCTCAAAACAGCCAGCATTCTATGTGAAGGAATCTTGGAAACCGCTTCGGAAAAATCAAAATAATCCTTATACTTTTTACCTTCCACTTCTTTTTCAGCCACTACTTTTGTAAATACCTTTCCTTCTTTTTCAAAAAGCGTTCTTAACTGCGCACGCAGCTCGGTATCTTCTGCAACTTTTTCGGCAATGATATCTCTTGCCCCCTTCAATGCATCCTTCGTTTCTTTTATTTCTTTAGACAAATAATCTTTTGCCTTTTCTTCAGGGGATCCTTCTTCTTGTTTGAATAACCAATCTGCCAAAGGCTCCAGACCTCTTTCTTTAGCTTTTTGGGCTTTGGTTTTTCGCTTAGACTTAAAGGGCAGATAAATATCCTCCAATTCATTAAGGCTCTGCGTTTTATCCAATTTCTTCCGGATAGCGTCAGTCATCTTCTCCTGCTCTTTAATAGTTTTTTCGATAAAAGCTTTTCTTTCAGAAAATGTTTTTTGAAACTGGGCTTCTTCTTGAATTTTCTGAACAGCAATTTCATCTAAAGCTCCTGTTTGGTCTTTTCTATAACGAGCAATAAAAGGGATGGTTGCCCCTTCTGAAAGTAAATTTAAAACAGCAGCAACATTTTTTTCCTGCAATGCTAATTTACCGGCAACAGCCTTGGCATATTCAATCATTTCTTTTCTATTTAAACAGCGGCGAAGTTAGAAAAAAGAAGAGAGTAAATCCTAGAAAAAGACAACAAAATTCTTCAAAATGCAATGTAAAAGATGCATTAAATTTCCTCCTTTTATTCTAATATAAAGGAGGCTTTATAATCTTAAATCCTGAACAGAAACACCGGGATAATTTTCTTTGGAGAACGTAAACTTAGAAGGATCCACCTCAAAATCAGGAACAAAAGAATCTATGTGATAAAGATAACGAAAACCATTTTTATTAAAAATTTTCATCTTTTCCACATGAAGACTTTCCTTATTCAGCCAAACAACAATCTTAAAATAAGGTTTAGATTTATCACGCGGTGTCATTCCTATTACAGCCGATTTTTCCGTACTCTTATTATCAATTAATCGATATAAAAAATCTTTATTATAAAAGTCAGAAAAAATAGACGTAGGTGTTATCTGTCCTGTCTGGGGATCATAATCTGTTATCTGCACTTCATCAATGCCTTTATTATAAGTCCATAAAGTAGTTTCATTACCATAAACAGTAATTTCACCAAACTTAAATTTAAACTGTTTCCCTTTGAGCCAAAGCGTACCCTGATTAGTCTTCACAACTTTAGACTCCGGATTCTCTACCGTCATGGTAAAATCTGCCTTCATGCTACTAAAAGAGGAATATTCTTCTGAAGACTTCTTCAACAGCTTTTCTGCACGCGGATCATTTTCCCCGGCGGAGGGTTTACTTTGCGCCACTGTTTGTGTGTAAAATCCGGTAAAGGCAAACAGGAAGCATATAATTATCTTATTCATTTTTCTAAAATTTGCAGTTTCAAGTGCAGATTCAAATACCCTGCCAACCCTAAATTTCATTGTTCAGTAAATCATTTAATTCCATTTCGGTTTTAATCAAAACCTCTCTGGCCTTGCTCCCTGCATTTGGTCCAACAATTCCTGCATCCTCCAATTGATCCATAATTCTACCTGCCCTGTTATAACCTAATTTCATTCTTCTCTGCAACATAGAAGTAGAGCCTTGCTGAGTTTGAACAATAACCTCGGCTGCTTCTTCAAATAATTTATCACGATCATCCCGGGAAGTACTATTCTTTCCGGAACTTCCACTATCATCTTCATATTCCGGAAGCTCAAAAGCATGTGGATAGCCTTGCTGTTCGGAAATAAAGTCCACAATTTCTTCCACTTCCGGTGTATCCACAAAAGCACATTGTAACCTCGTAATATCACCATTATAAGAAATCAACATATCCCCTTTTCCTATCAGTTGATCTGCTCCTCCGGCATCCAAAATGGTACGAGAATCGACCTTAGAACTTACCTTAAAAGCAATTCTTGCCGGAAAATTTGCTTTAATTGTTCCGGTCAAAATATTAACAGAAGGACGCTGTGTGGCAATAATTAAATGGATACCTACCGCTCTTGCCAACTGTGCCAAACGTGCAATCGGCATTTCAATTTCTTTGCCGGCAGTCATAATCAAATCTGCAAACTCATCCACCACCAATACAATAAAAGGCAAATATTCATGACCATTTTCAGGATTCAATTTTCGATTGATAAATTTTTTATTGTACTCTTTAATATTTCTGGCACCGGCATTTTTTAATAAATCATAACGATTATCCATCTCAATACACAAAGCATTGAGCGTATTCACGACCTTCTTGATATCCGTGATAATCGCCTCATCTTCATCCGGAAGTTTAGCCAAATAATGCTTCTCAATCACCCTATAAAGCGACAATTCCACCTTTTTAGGATCCACCAAAATAAGTTTCAACTGGGAAGGATGCTTTTTATATAAAAGAGAGACCAAAATCGCATTAATACCTACAGATTTCCCTTGTCCTGTAGCCCCTGCCATTAATAAATGCGGCATAGACGTCAGATCTACCACAAAATTTTCATTGTCAATTTTCTTACCAATTGCAATGGGCAGATTCATAGAAGAATTCTGATACTGATCCGATTGGATAAGGGTCTTCATGGAAACCACATTCGGTTTTTCATTAGGTACTTCTATACCAATCGTACCTCTGCCGGGAATAGGCGCAATAATTCTAATGCCTAAGGCAGCCAGACTCAAAGCGATGTCATCTTCAAGGTTTCTAATCTTTGAAATACGAATTCCTTTGGCAGGAACAATTTCATACAGCGTGACTGTAGGGCCAACTGTAGCAGATATTTTTTGTATTCCAATTTTATAATTACTAAGTGTTTCTACAATTTGTCTCTTATTTTTCTCTAATTCTCCCTGATCATGAATAATTTTGTTTCCACCATGACTTTCCAATAAACTAATTGGGGGAAAACGAAAACCTTGCAAATCCAAGGTAGGCTCATAAGTACCCGAATTCCTGACTAATTTTTCTGCCAGACTGTTCTTTTTAGCTTTTTCATCCTCTTGAGAAGGGGTAATCTCCAGCTCTACATCTTCCGCCGATTGTTGTTTCTTTTTCCTTTTCTTGGAAGATAATTCTTTCTCTTTTTCTGAAATTGGGAGTTCCATAGGATCATTCTTTTGAGTAGCGTCAATCACTATTTCATTCCCCTCTTTATCATATTTTTTCTCTTCCTTTTCTCTGAATTTCAATCCTAATTCGTCATTTTTCTTCCTTTCTTTTTCATCCCATTCATTTCTTGCCTCTTTTCTCCCCAAAGATTGCGTCACCACTTCGTTTTCGCTGTCATCCTCTCCTATTGTTTCATTATAAGACTTGACTACTTTTTTGGCTTTTTCCTTAAGACTACCTCGTTTTGGAACCAAACTAAAATTATAGCGCCACACTAAATATGCAATCCCAATAACTGCCCATAACATTACTGTTCCTATGGTGCCAATTAACCCCATCAATCTATTGGCTATAAAATCTCCCAAACCTCCTCCCCATGGGAATTGGGTTTCGGGTAGCAATAATAAAAAGATCAATGCCAAAGCTGCACTTATATAGACAATTCCAAAAAGACAATATCTTATATTCCTCCATACATTAAAAACCTTGCGATCCGAAATAAAATTCACCCCGATAAGCGTAAAAAGATAACAAAGAAAAAAAGAAGATGCCCCAATTCCGTCATAAAAGAACACATGTGCCACATAGGCTCCTAATCTTCCCAGAAGATTATCCAGATAAACATCTTTCATCAGCAATACGTCTGCACCATATTGCATTACCAGTCCCTGATCAGACTTCCAGGTAAAGATATAAGACAGAAAGGCAATAAAAGAAAAAGCAGCCAATAAAAGGAAGAAAATACCTAAAACCTTGTGCGTTCTTTCATCTTTAGTGAACTCACTAACTCCCACTTTCGGTTTTTTATCTTTTTTTAACCGTGCCTGAGACCTTCTTTTCGAAGATGTTTTTATATTTTTGTTTTTTGATTTTGCCATAGCTCAATAATGCAAATATAAGCATTGCATTTATGGAATAATAAATTCTTTATAGATATTCGATTACCTTTGTCATAAAAAATTAAATCTTTTGAAGTTTAAGACACCTCTAATCATAATCATAGCCATCTTAATTGTCGATCAGGCTTTAAAATTTTGGATAAAAACAAACTTCGTCATAGGCGAAGAGATTCACGTTATCGGAGATTGGTTTATCCTTCACTTCTTGGAAAATAAAGGAATGGCTTACGGCTTATCGTTCGGAGGCGATTTAGGCAAGGTCATTTTAACTTTATTCCGATTAGTGGCTGTTATATTTGGGTTTTATATTATCAGAAGACTGATTCAGTCAAAATATCATAAAGGGCTTATTATCTGTGCTTCAATGATTTTAGCAGGTGCCATGGGCAACCTCATTGACAGTCTTTTTTACGGGTTGCTATTTTCTGCAAGCACACCTTATCAGGTCGCAAAATTTCTTCCGGATGCAGGCGGATACGCAAGTTTCCTGCATGGAAAAGTAGTTGATATGTTTTATTTCCCCATTTACAAAGGATTTTTACCGGATTGGATTCCTTTCAAAGGTGGCGATTATTTTATATTTTTTCAACCTGTCTTTAATATTGCCGATGCGTCTATCTCCGTTGGCGTGATTATCATTTTACTTTTTCAAAAAACCTTTTTTAAACATAATGAAAATAAACAAGAAAATGATAAAGAAAAGGTTACAGAGGTTACTTCATCAAAAAGTTAAGAAAGTAAATTGTGTCTAAATACTTTTTATTCCCTTATCAAAGGTAAAGTAGAGCAACGCAACAAACCACTCTGTTTGGCAATTTCAGCATAAGGAACAGTTTCCACACTTATTCCATTTTTCTCTAACCACTTATTTAGACGCATAAACTTCACTTCGGAAAGGACTATGTCGGGGCTTATAGAAAAGACATTGCAATTCATCTGATACATTTCCTCCTCAGTCACTTCAAAAAGATGATTTTTGCCGTATAAATCAATAAGCCACGCCAATTCTTCTTTATCCAAAAAACTATCCCGGTGAATAATCGCCATATTATTTCCCACCGGTTGAAAACAACAATCCAAATGCAATGCATTCTTCCGGGGATCGGTATTTGACTTTCTCAGATTAAAAGATTTTACTTTTTTGTCCGGAAAAAGTGTTTGCAGGGCTTCTATAGCATATATATTTGTGCGAGCGGAAATCATATCCGAATAATCTTCTCCGGTATAAACACCTACAAAAATATAATCTCCGCAAGGCATGACATCTCCTCCTTCTACATGTACTTCTTCCGGAAACTGAATAATCTTATCTTCAGGTACTTTATCCAAATACTTATGAAGCGCCGTCAATTCTCTTTCTCTTTCCGGCAGTATATTAGATTTGATAAATTTATCCTCAATAACAAAACCTATATCTCTGGCAAATATTTGATTACATTTGGGTATAAAATCAGGTCGATACACCTTCACATCATACTTTTCCAAAACTTTCTTCACAGCTTCCATTTCTTCCATCATATCCTTTT
Organism: uncultured Chitinophagaceae bacterium; assembly: GCA_964558275.1. GTDB lineage: Bacteria > Bacteroidota > Bacteroidia > Chitinophagales > Chitinophagaceae > FW021-bin31. The sequence goes on along the minus strand of CAZLDH010000056.1, from coordinate 3,302 downwards.
GTTTGGGATAAGTTCCGGATTTCAGATTTTCTATTGATTTAGGGTCATAAGCATCTGCTACTCGGGGAGGTTTACCCTGACTATCAGCTCGGCCCAACACCACTACTTTCAATTGTGCAGTTTCATCATGAATATGAAGAGGCAGCATATAATACGTTTAAATACGGGAATAAATTCCGTATAAATCTACAAAAGAATCAGCAAAACACTAAAATTTCAGAGTTTTATAGGGGCGTAATAATCACTAAGATAAAGGTCTAAATATAGTTACATAAATTAAAACATATCCTTAATTCCGGATAATCCGGCGGCCATTGTGCCATCAATTCCGAGAATCATTGTGCCACTTTATTGGATAAATTTCTGGAGGCCACTGTGCCACTTTAAAAAGATGTTTAAGGTACTTCGTTTCAAAAACGAAAATGGGGAAAATGCTTAGACATCATGGATTTAAAACAATTGTTCTCATATCTCAATCTCAACAAAATCATTCTGCATGCCCCCTAAAGCAGTTAACTATCCGATCATAAATAAACACTTTTTGTTTTATATACTAAAATATTTCTTTATCTTAGGTGAAAAAAACTCCTAAATATATTTGTTTGTCAATGATTGTAAGTAATTGCATACGGTAAAAACTTATACAAAATCCGCAAACACTATTTTATTAATAGACTTGATAATGAGCGTGTTGTATAAAATAAATGAAATTGAAATTGCGTATATTTAGGAGTTACCTGCGAGCTATACAAAACCAGTAAACCTATTTTTGGTCATTTAGCGGGTGGTGACAAAAAGCTTTATTTCTCTTTAAACGTGCATCTGACATGAAACTACGAACTATTTCCGTAAGCACAATTTCCCTGCTATTAATGGCAATATTAATTTCTGCGTGTCAAAAAATAGGACAACCCACCCTTCAATCCCATGAAAAACGGTCATCTCTTAGTATAAAGGAAGCCAAAAGCTGGTTTGTCAATCACCAAAACAATTATTTTACCAACGAAAGGCGCAGCCGGGGCAAGGAGAATAAGTTTTTCCACAGTGCCTTTGCCCCTTTATGGAAAAGTGCCAAAAGCAGGTTACTCCGAGACGAAAGGCAAATTTTAGAAATACCTATACATCCGGGATCTCCAGTTTCCGTGAAGATAGGGAAGCCGGATAATGCTGGCAATCGTACTGATAGCACATACAAAAAGTTTCAACCTACAAAGGACTTTACCCGATTAGTTATGATTAAGGATAGTAGTGCTATAGTCCACGCTGCGCTGATGGAGATTATTGCTGATACCACTTATCTTAAAAATCATCATTACACATTAGCAGCAAATAATTTTCTAACAACGGGAAAACATTTCACCGGAGTAGTTTTATTTAAAGACTTTCCTTCAGGGACATTTATGTGGGGATATAGATACGTAAATGGAGTTCTCGTAGGAAGAGTCCATATCAGAGATAATAATACTCCTAATGGGCAAAGTCGATTCAGTATGTTTTGCGAAATGGCAATAACTACCACAACAACTGAGTCCGTATATTATGAAGGACAGTGGCTTACCGTTACACAGATTCATACAGATTATGTATATTATAGTTGTGGAGGTGGAGCAGACATGTCTTCAGGAGGAGGTGGTACAGGGGGCGGACACACAGGAGGCGGCGGTGGCATCCCCGGTGGATATCCCAAAGGTGGAAATCATGAATTAACGTTTGCCCCATCGGCAGAGTCTTCGAATAGGGCTCTTCTTCAACAAAAATTGAATAAAAACCCGTTTGGACTTCTTCCATGTGGTACAATAAACCATTTTTATAAAATAGCAACATTTCAACCACCAACTTCGGTCATAAAGAGACTTAAAAAGCTAGATCAGCAGACAAATTCCAATGACTTTTTTACTCAATCTCTCCAAAATGCGGCTGGTACAGTCGTTAACTGTGATTACTTCCCTGTACACATTTCAAACATGCCTATAATAAATGGTCATAAAATGACTTCATCCGAATTGATGGATTATTTCAGATTACATATCAATCATTTTATTAACACAAACGATGGAAGCTTTTCCCCTTATCATGATGATGGAATAAATGACACGCAACTATGGAATTCTTCCAACCCTTTGGGGGCTTTAGTTCATATAAAAATCCCAATAAACAGTGGGACAGTTGTACTGTCTGGAATAGATAATACATCATTTAAAGTAACCACTATCCATAGTCCTTTTGATGGTTATCATCCTGTAAGCGGAAATCGGGAATGGGTAATAACCAGTAATTCGAATGGAAGCTTTACTTTTTATACTAGTGCTGTTGACAGAATTACAGGGCGAATAGGTAGCTTCTTTCAGGAGGAAACAGGCATACCCTTCGAAAAAGCAGATGACCTTTGGAAAAGTCTTCAAAATGGGATGGTAAAATTCATTACTCATCATGGAGGTTCAGCTTCTGTTGGAAAACCTTTTATTGTACGACCAAATTATGATGATGTAAAAGCAGTAATTAATGGAAAAATGACCCTTGATGAATTTAAGAAAAAATTAGGATGCTAAATTGATTATTATGAAAGTGAAAAATTGGTTATTGATAGTTGCCAGGTATGTCTTACTTTATATTATTATGGGAATAGTATACGGATGCCTTTCCTCCTTTTTAGATTATTTATATCTAGGAAAGGACGCAGACATAACATTGAAAATAATATTTGCTTATTCCTTTTATTTTTACATAGCATATTTTTTCGTTTATATTCCGTTTACCTTAATTATTTATCTATTAAAGAGATATGTACCTGTATTCAAAAACTTAGTAACACAATCTTTATTGGCAATTTTGATCGGATGTTACTTTGGATATGCTTATTATAACGATGTCTTTAGCATCTATATTGGGGGGAGCGATTATTTGGGTATTGGAAGGCAGATTAAAATGATTATAGCGTTTAGTATTACTGGAGTATTATATATCATTTTAAATAGTTTTTTTCTTAGAAAGTGGCTGCCTAACCATTCTCTTAAAAATAAGACAACAAACATTAGAGATGGAGCCCGCAGGTAACAAACATATTGGCAAGAGAGCGGGTTAACGGCTCCGATTGAACGAACGTATAAAATTAAAAGTTAATTCTTCGATTAAAACTTTGTATTAAAAGTCCGCTCCCTCGCCAATATGCCAGCCGTTGCCTGCAATTTGTTGACCATTCGATTTCCAAACACTGAACTTTAAACTTTATGGAAAACATTTTAAGTCATTTAAACCCTAACTCCGACAATTTACCCCGTCTAAAATAATATTTTTCGTATAAA
>CAZLDH010000055.1:0-17294 GCA_964558275.1 uncultured Chitinophagaceae bacterium | reverse complement strand
CTGTATCTTTTATCCAAACGGTTGAACGATGGGCATATATGTGTGGATTTGAACAACCTCAAAGCAGAAGAGATGGAAGAAACCGGATTGAAAAGTGGAGAAGATAACACTGTGCTGGAAAAACATGATTTAGTATCTGATGGTTCGACATGGAAACCTTTTATTTTATGGAATAATAAGCTCTATTTGCAGCGATATTTTCAATATGAACAAACAATATTTGAGCAAATAAAGACTTTGATTCATTCTGAAAAAGGAAATACGATTGCGGTTCAGGAAGCACTTTTGCACAAAAAATCTATTATTAGAAAACTTTTTCCTTCTGCTAAGGGGGAGAAAATAAATTGGCAATTGGTTGCAGCTTTGTCTGCTGTGGTGAATCAATTTACAATTATTACAGGAGGACCGGGCACGGGAAAAACGACAACTGTCGCCAAGGTTTTGGTTTTATTGTTTGATCTGTTTCCTCAGCTAAAAGTAGCACTTGCAGCCCCAACCGGAAAAGCGGCTATGCGAATGTCAGAATCTTTAAAAAACGCAGCTGCATCAGACTCCTTTTTGAAGATGAAAATAGGAGAATCTTTTTCTCAATTGGAAGCCTCAACAATGCATAGACTGCTTGGTTATCAGAGGGGTAATATTTATTTTAAACATAATCAGGAAAATCCTGTTTCCTATGACTTGGTTGTTGTAGATGAATCTTCCATGTTGGATGTAGCACTTTTTTCGAAATTTTTAGAGGCTTTAAATCCGACAACGAAAGTAGTGTTATTGGGCGATAAGGATCAATTGGCATCTGTCGAGGCTGGAAGTTTGTTTGGAGACTTATGCAGTGCTGCAACGCTCAATAGGTTTAATGATGACAGGATTGCCTGGATGAATCAATTTTTGAATGATGCAAATAAATTAAAAAGTAGCCCGGGTAAGGATGAACGAGATCTGCTCTCGGGACATGTTATTGAATTAAAATACAGCCATCGTTTTTCGGATGACGAAGGAATTGGGAAATTAAGTAAAGCCATTATTCACAGTCAAAAGGAAGTCGTTCAGCGCTTTTTTGAGAATGTAGATGCTCGTGTTTTTATGGATACCCAAAATGACAGAAATATATTTCCTGATTTCGTGGCAGGATATAAATCCTATATTGAAGAACCGGATATAAAATCAGCTTTTACAAAGTTAAAACAGCTTCGAGTTTTATGTGCTGTAAGGGAAGGCCCGGATGGGATTTATGCTTTAAATAGAGAGATTGAACGTCTGTTGGAAAGAAAAGGGTGGATTATTAAAAGTAGTGAATTTTATGAAAATCGACCTGTTATTATCAATAGTAATAATTATGAGTTAGGATTATTTAATGGAGATATTGGCATCGTAAGAAAAGATGATAATGGAATACTGAAAGTTTGGTTTGAAGAAAGTGATGGAACCTTAAAATCGGTACTTCCTTCATTTATAGATTCGGTAGAAACCGTTTTTGCAATGACAATTCATAAAAGCCAGGGATCTGAATTTCAGAAAGTGATGGTGGTCTTACCGGAAATAGAAGAACTACCGTTGTTAACAAGAGAATTACTTTATACCGGTGTGACAAGAGCGAGAGAAAAAGTAATTATAAGAGGAAAAAAAGAAGTGATTTTAGCATCTGTAAATAAAAAAGTGCAGCGTGCTTCCGGGATTGCAGCGAGAATTAACGGTTAATTTTAATCTGAATTTTGAATTATGAGTTATGAGATTTCTTTTTCGGTCGGCTAAATTTTGAGTATCAATTCTACAATAAAAAAATCAATCAACTACCCCATGTCTATACAGCTAAAAGTATCAAATTCATTAAAAAGTTTATCCCTGGAATTGGTAGCCGGTATTCAGCGTTCGGATACAATTTTTAGACCGGTAACAGTTGTTACACAGACAGATGGAATGAATAACTGGTTAAAAATAAGAATAGCAGAGGAATTAGGAATTGCAGCGAATATTCACTTTTTGAAACCAAATGATATTATTCATATCCTTTTTCAATTGCTTGGTGGCAGTTATTCGCAGTCTATTTCTGCCCATGGCCTAGGGTGGCTGTTGTATAAAACTTTGAATAGTGATAATTTTATTAGGAAGTATCCACAAGTAGCAGCGTATTATATGGAAGATGGAGAGAGTGAAGTCAGACGAATGGCTTTGGCAGGGAAAGTGGCGGATTTATTGGATCAATATCAGGTTTACAGAACGGATGGTATAGCCAAGTGGAATAAAGGAGAAAATTGGGACAAAAACGGAGGTTATACACAACGTTGGCAAAAGGCACTCTGGTTGCAAAGCCGCAGTTTAGCAGGTGATAAATTTCCCGATAAAACAGAAGTAGGACATCTGATATTAGAAGCCTTAAAAAATCCTGAGAAAGTAAAATTACTCAGCCAAAAATTGCCGGTAGTTTATTTCTTTGGGATGAGTTTGATGACTCAATTTCATCTTGAGATTATTCATGCTTTATCTAAACATATTGAAGTGCAATTTCTGATTCAAAATCCTGCGCCTGATATGTATTGGTATGAGGATAAACCCGATCGGGTGATTGATTTTTTAAAACGGAAAGGCATACTTCCAAAGTCTGAAGAATCTTTTGGCCATCCGCTTTTAGTCGGCTGGGGAAAAATCATTCAAGATACTTTTATGATGCTTTTTGAAAATGAAGAGACACTAAATAATTATAGTGAGATTGGGGTAGAAGAACCACCGACAGATACTTTATTGCATCATATTAAAAATACAATTTTTAATAATCAGAAAGAAGATATACATTTTTCTTCGAGGCAGTTGAATGATGGAACTATTACTGTTAATTCCTGTTATAGTCCGATTCGTGAGGTAGAAGTTTTATATAATTATCTGGTGCATTTGATAGATCAAAAAGCGGAAGATTTATCAGCGAGAGATATTGTTGTCATGGTCTCTGATATTGATTTGTATGCGTCCTATATTAAAGCCGTTTTTAATCATGCGCCATATAAATTTAGATATACGATAGCAGATGAAAGTTTTTCGGCATCAGATAGTATTTCCAATACATTGATGGCATTACTTACTTTAACAGAAGATCAATTTACTTCAGAAAAGGTGGTTGGATTACTGGATTATTCCGAAATTAGAAAGCATTTTAGGATTACGGATGTTGAGATAATTAGAAAATGGGTGGAGCAGGCAAATATCAGGTTGGGGATTAGTGGAAGTCGGGATGACGATTCGGTTTATATTAGCTGGAAGTATGGATTAAAAAGGATGATGTATGGCATGTGTATGAGTGGGGGCAAAGAGTTTGGAGAAGGAAATATGAGTTTTTACCCTTTGGATTGTATAGAAGGAGCAAATATAATGCATGCGACACGTTTCGTTTATTTTGTAGAGACCTTAATACAGACTTTGGAGGAGCGAAAACATAAACGAAAGATTGTGGATTGGGTGGTTTATGTAGAAAAAAACATTCAGCACTTTATGGGCGATAGTGAAGAAAGTGAGGATGAGGAATATAGTTTGCTTCTGAAGCATTTGGAACGTTATAATCTGCTTCAGGATATATTTACGGAAGAAGTGAGTTATGACGTTTTTCTCTATCATTTTTTACCCACATTGTCGGAAACAAAACGAAGCAGTAATTTTGTTACGGGAGGAATTACTTTTTGTTCTCTGGTGCCCATGCGAAGTATTCCTTTTAAGGTGGTGGCTTTATTGGGAATGGATTTTGATAAATTTCCAAGGAAGGATAAACGTGTAAGTTTTGATTTAATGCGGCAAAGCAGAGAACGTGGAGACCGGAATTTGAAGGACAACGACAAACATCTGTTTTTGGAAACGCTGCTTTCGGCAGAAGATTATTTTTATGTGAGTTATATTGGACAAAGTGTGAAGGATAACGGCAGATTACCGCCTTCAGCTTTAGTGGATGAATTAGTTGATTTTATCGGCTCAAAGACAGAACACGCAGAGGCTGCTAAAGAAAAATTGGTACAACTGCAGCCTTTGCATGGATTTAGTCCTTTGTATAATATGAAAGATGACAGATTGTATTCTTATCTGATTCAGGATGTAAATTCAGAAAAGAAATATTTGACAGAAAGGGAAGAGGAAAGTTCGTCCTTTGAAGAAATTCCTGTAGAGGATTTTTTATCCTTTTTTAAGAATCCGGCAAAGGCTTTTTATCGAAAGGCTTTAAATATATTCTATGAAGAAGAAAGTTTGAGTTTAGAAGAAAGTGAACTTTTTCAATTGAATCATTTACAATCTTGGAAGTTGAAAAAGGATTTATTGATTATGGCAGATGATAATATAGATTCCTTTAGAATAAAAGCTGTGAAAACAGGAAGTTTGCCGTTAAAGAATATGTCAAAGGTTGTTGTGGAAAATACCTTGGAGGATATCTCGTTTACTAAAAATATATATACCGAATTAATCAATGGTTATGAGGAGAAGAAGGTTTCCATTGATTTGAAAATAGAATCGGTGAATTTGACCGGAATTGTGGACGGAATTTTTAATAATGACTTGGTGAGATATTCCTTTTCCTCTCATGAAAATAGATATACTTTGCAGTGTTATCTGATTTATTTGCTTTTGACTGCTGCCGGAATAGAAGTGGATGTGAAATTTATTTCAAGTAAAGAGGTGGTAAAAGAAGGAAATAAGATAGCTCAAGATGAGGCGGTGATTAGATTGAAGAAGCTATTGGCGGTTTATAAACGCGGGCATAAAGAAATTTTGCCCTTTTATAGTGAAATAGGTACCAAAAAGAAAGATTTTGAGAAGGAGGACATGCGTGGTATTCAGAAAAAAATACTTAAATGCTTTGAGAATAAATATTGTGATGTTTACCAAAAGAAAGCTTTTGAAAGTGGAATTTATCAGAAGGATGATAGCGTAAAAAAATATATGGAACTTGCCCGGGTTTTACTTATTCCGGTAGAAGAATTTTTTGGAGAAAAATCAAAGTAGAAAATATGTCGGAAAGTAGAAAATATACTGCGTTTGATACCTTAACCGTCCCTTTGGCAGATAGTAATTTAATAGAGGCAAGTGCCGGAACAGGAAAAACCTATTCAATCGCTATTTTGGCGCTGCGGTTATTATTAGAAAAGAGTGTGACCGTTGATGAAATATTGATGGTTACTTTTACCAATGCTGCAGTGGCGGAATTGGAAGAACGAATTTGGGCCTTTGTGCGGCTGGCATCCAAGCATGTTGACGGAGAAGCTATTGAAGATGAGCAAATAAAAGTATTGGTTGACAGGGCAGTGGAAAAAGAAGGGAAAAGAGAAATTCAGGAGTTATTAAAGTCGGCCGTAATCAATTTGGATGAGGCAGCCGTGATGACAATACATGGATTTTGTCAACAAAGCTTGAATGAATATGCTTTTGAAACACGTCAATTATTTAATGCAGAATTGGTTTCGGATACTTCCGATATTATAAAAGAAGCAGCTCAGAAATTTTGGAGAGAACAGGTGACCGGGATTTATCTGCCTTTGTTAAAAGCATTGATTTCATCTGATTTTAGTCAGAAAAGTATTGTCAATATCCTGAATGGTCATTTACAGGGGAAAAATTATATTTTCTATGATGAAGGAATCCATTATTATTTTGATATAAAAAAACAGAAAGAATTTTGGGAAAAAATAGCGAAAAGCCTAAAAATCTTAGAAGAAAAAAAAGAGGAGTTACTTCAGTCAGTAAGTAATAATAAGGCAGATCTACTGGAAAAAGTAATGAATAACAGATATGCTAAAAAATCATTTGGAGATTTAATTGAGCAGCCGGAAGAGTTTATAGAACAATTAGCAAAGAAGAAGGGAGCAGGCTATGTTAAGAAACTCTTTGCAGTGCAATTAGAGCATCTGGAACAGAAGGAGAAAGCGAATGAAAAGTATATGGAGGAATTGCGGACATGTAGCAATGAACTCTATTCTTTTGCCATACAAGAAATATCTCAAAATATCCATCAACATAAAAAAGCGCTTAGTCTGATGTCTTTTGATGATATGATTGATATCATGCATCTTGCACTTACAAAGGATGAAAATCAAGTTTTAAGAACTAAACTACAAGAAAAATATAAAGCAGTTTTCATTGATGAATTTCAGGATACGGATCGATTGCAGTATGAGATATTTGATAAAGCCTTCCGTGAGAATTCCATTTTGTTTTATATTGGCGATCCCAAGCAATCTATTTATGCCTGGCGGAAAGCTGATATTACAACCTATTTTAAAGCAAGAAATACTGTTGATCATGTTTATGGAATGAATATAAATTATCGCTCTTCTTCTAGGCTTTTGGAAGCTTTAAATCATTTCTTCCTGCCTGAGGATGAATTTGATACCTTTTATTATGCCGGAGAAACAGATAAAATATCCTATTATAGAGTAAATGCACCGAATAAAAATGATAAAGGAGATTTGTTTATAGATCAACAGCCCTGCGTTCCGGTTACCATTTCTAAGAATGAAATTAAAAAACAAATTACCGAAAATGTAGCAACGCAAATTTTGGAATTATTGACAAACCCCAATCATTATATCATAAATAATGGAGAGAAGCAGCAGATAAAACCTTCGGATATTGGGGTTTTAGTCCGAAGTAAAAAAAATGGAATCGCCATTAAGGAAGGGTTATCTCGACTTGGCATTCCTGCAGTAAGTGTGCTCAAAGTGAAAATTTTAGAATCTCAAGAAGCCAAAGATCTGGTGTATGTATTAGAGGCTATTTTGTATCATAATCGATCAAAAGTGAATCGTGCACTCATGTCTGTTTTTACGCACTGGTCGGTAGCAGAAGTTCAAAAAATACAGGAAGAAGAGGTGATTCAAACATTTAGAGCCTATCATGAAAAATGGAAAAAACATGGCATCTATACAGCCATGATGGAATTTATTACTGACTTTAATGTGCGTAAAAGACTTTTAACCGGAGCAGCCGAAAATGGGAAAAGGACAATAACAAATTTGTTGCATCTGTTGGAATTACTCAATAAAACTGAAAGTCGGCATCATTTTAGTCCGGTAGAGCTTATAGATTGGTTGAAACTGAATATTGATAAAAATCAAAATGCAGAGGATGAATGGGAACAGCGCATTGAAAGTGACGAAGAAGCAGTGAATATTGTGACTATTCACAGTAGTAAAGGACTACAATATAAGCTGGTGTTTGCTCCTGATTTGGATATGGTATATGGAACAAGACATCCAACAATTAGTTTTAAGAATGAAGCAGGAAAATATATAACTGCTAATAGAAATCAGGTAGATGAAACCATCATCGATTTACATAAAAAGCAAGAGGAGCAAGAGAATAGACGTTTGCTATATGTGGCTTTGACCAGAGCGGTGTATAAATGTTTTATTTATAAAAGTAAATCGAAAAAATCTACTTTAGCTGCATTTACTGAGGTGTTAATCGAGAATGATGTAGTACAATTTGAACATTTTGTGTCAGATGAAGATAAAACTCGTTTTCAGGGAGGAAAAAGTACTAAGCCGGGCGTCTTGAAAGCTAGAGATTTTCATCTGAAAGAAAATAATTGGCTAAAAATGAGTTATAGTGCGCTTGCAGCACACCCATATCAGCACAAAAAAAAATTGTATAGTGGCGATTCAGAAAGTTATGATGCTTTTGTTTTTAAAAAATTAAGAAGGGGAGCGAAGACAGGTACTTTTTTACATCATATTTTTGAGGTGATTGATTTTACAAAACCTGAATTTTGGTCACAATATATTCAAAGAGCATTGAAAAGTTACATGCCCCAGGCAGAAGATTCTTTTGAGAAAAAAATATTTACTTTGTTGGAGCAAGTGTTGAATGCTGAGATTTATGGAAATAATAAAACTTTCAGGATGTCTGCTATAATGCCTTCTGATTGTTTGTCTGAGATGGAGTTTAATTTTCCGGTATCCTTGTTCACTCCCGCTCGATTACCCGCATTGCGCGAAGATGGAATTGAAATTACAGAGATGATTTGGGGACAAATTGAAGGCATTGTAAATGGGTATATTGATTTGTTTTTTCGGTATGAGGATAAATATTATATTCTGGATTGGAAATCCAATTACTTGGGATCGCAGGTGGCTGATTATGCACCAAAATATTTAGATCAAGCAATGACAGAAAGCAATTATCATTTGCAGTATTTACTTTATACGTATGCCGCAAAAAAATATCTTGAAAGTAGATTAGGAGATGAGTTTAATTATGAAGCAGATTTTGGTGGCGTGTTATATCTCTTTTTGAGGGGCATGCGAGAAGGAGAAAGGAATGGTGTTTTTTATACCAAACCCGATATGAAACAGCTAAGAACTTTAGAAAGAATATTTGAGAAGGAAGGCAGGGTGTATTCAAATCTATCTGATACTGAATAAATTATTTGAAGCTGTTTTGATTTTCACCATGGGGGAAAGGATATTTTATAATAAAAAAAACCAGGCAGGGACTAACCTGCCTGGTTTCAAAAATTAAAGATTAAAACGTATGCTTGTTATATGTTTATTCTATAACCTATACCTACGTTCCAGTTTCTGTTGTTTGTTGTTACATCAGATACATTGGATAGGTTTCCGAGACCGAGACCATAGCTTCCTTTGACATAAATTCCCCAAGGGGTCTCATAGCCTACACCAAAGTCAAATCCCCAGTCCAGGCGATTGATTTCGTCCGAACCATCACCAAATTCAATGTCGTTGGTGACGTCATCTTTGTCGGCACTTTCTACAGTTACATCTCCATCTAGTGCATAACCAATGTAAGGTCCGGCTTCAGCAAAAAAAGCACCTGCATTCCCTACCGGTAAGCGATAACCTAAATTTACCGGTACACTTAGATATTGAAGATGTGTGGTGGATGTGACTCCGGCTTCTTCCACTTCACTGCCAAGCCTTTCATAATAGACGCCCGGTTTTAAATATAAAGCTTCAGATAAAGGGATATTTACACCTACACCTGCACTAAATCCAACGGTTGCATCTTGCGTGTTGGCATCATTATCACCAATAACAGTTCTCAAATTTGAGAAATTTACGCCTGCTTCAGGATCAATAGTCACCTGAGCAAAACCTGCCTGTGCAATTAAGACAGTAACTACAACTAATGCTAGTTTTTTCATCTTTTTAGTTTTTAAAGTTTAAAGATTAAAGGAGACGATTCATTTATTTATCTCCGTCAGCAAAGGTGAGATGTATTGGATTTTAAAGAAAGTAGAAAATACCTTAAACGGACAAAAGCAGGGGTGAAATGGATACGTTTATTGGCTGAATAGGATTGAAATGATTTTTGGGTGTTTATTTTATAACACTTTCTATCACTGTTATTTGTTTTGGTCTGTCTTTGTAATATAATTCAGTTTAATTTTCATATAGGTTGTTTCATTGTAGTATTTGTCCGCTTCGGCTTATTCATACTTTTGAAACCTTTTTTCTTGTTTCAACTTTGCCCATCGATAGAAAATTGCAAACAAGAAAAAATTTAGATAATGAAAAAGATTATTTCCATTATTGTTCTTTCACTGGTTTTTAGTCATTCCGGCTTTTCTCAGGATGTTTTAGACCTTAAAGAAGCTATAAATTATGCTTTGGAGAATAAGGCTACTGCTGTTAAAGCTCAGTTGGATGTGGAAAATAGTGATTATCAAATAAAGGAATCGCTTTCTAATGCCCTACCTCAAATTAGTGTGAAAGGCGGAATGACCTATAATGCACTACTTCAAAAGACAGCATTGACTATGAATGGGGAAACAATGGTGATTGAAATGGGGCGTCCTTGGCAAAGTTCCGCTTCGGTACAGCTGAACCAGCAGCTTTTTAATATGGCCGTATTTCAAGGTTTGAAGGCGGCAAAAACAACCAAAGAATTTTATCAAATTAATAAGGAACTAACTGAAGAAAAGGTGATCGAAAAAGTAGCCAATTGTTATTTCGAAGTGTTTAGAATACAATCTCAGATTAAGACGGTGGAAAAAACCATTAAGAATACAAGCCAGACGAGAGATATATTGCAAAGCTTGTATGAAAATGGATTATCAAAAAAGATTGATTTGGATCGAATGAATGTGAATCTGAATAACTTATCAAGTCAGAAACAGCAATTAATTAACTCCTTATCCAAACAGAAAAACTCTCTAAAATTTTTGATAGGAATGGATATTAGTCAGAAAATAAAGCTTCCGGATGACACTTTTGAAGTAAATCCCGGGTTGGCGTTAGAAAAAGGTGTGAATTATAACCAATTGGCTGAAATCCAAGTATTAAAAAAGCAGGATGAATTATTACACCTCAATAAAAAGGTGATAAAAGCCAAAGGATATCCAACGTTGTCTTTGACAGCTAATTATGGTTATGCCGGTTTAGGAGACAAGATGCCTGTATTTGCAGTAAATCATCAGGGGGTTAATTGGTCCGATTATTCTGCAATTGGACTTAATCTGAGTATCCCGCTTTTTACCGGATTTAATAATAAAGCGAAGGTGCAACAAGCACAAATCAAAATAGAGAAAAATAGAGCGGATTTGGAGGATACCAAATTGTCCTTAGCCTTGGCTAATAAAAATGCACGTAAACAGGTGAAGAATTCCCTGATTACCTTACACACGCAGGAAGAAAATGTGAAACTTTCTAGAGATGTGTTAGAGAATGTAGAGAATAATTATAAAAACGGACTTGCTTCCTTAACCGATTTGTTGGATGCCGAAAATGCTTATGCTGACGCGCAGAATAATTACACCGATGCCATGGTGAATTATAAATTGGCTGAAATTCAGTTGGTGAAAGCGAAGGGTCAATTAAAAACTTTCTATACAAATTAATAAATATTGAATCTGATTTCTTAATTCTTACAATGTTATAAAAATGAAAAAAGCTATTATTTCCATTGTTGTTATTGCGCTTGTTGTTGGCGGCATAGCTTATGTGTTGCAAAACAATAAAGCCGAGAGTAAGGCTATTACTTCTATTGTTGCACAGAAAAATGCTTCTGTTGCGGTTAATGTAGATACAGTCTCTTATCATAATTTACGTTTAGGGTATCATGTAAATGGTGTGTTTGCGCCTAAACAGGAAGTGAAAATTTCTGCAGAAACATCAGGTCGAGTAACGAAAGTGTTGGTTGATGAAGGAGATTTTGTACGTCCCGGCCAAGTATTGGCTGTTATTGAATCTGACCGGCAAGAGGTAGATGTGGCAAATGCCAAGGCTGTATTTCAAAATGCAAAAGCTGAGTTAAAGCGATTTAAGAGTGCTTATGCCACAGGCGGAGTAACCAAACAAAAACTTGATCAAGTTAAACTTCAACTTGACAATGCCAAAAGTAGTCTGGAAAGTGCAAAGATAGCTGCAACCGACGTAAATATCAGTGCATCTTTTGCCGGGATTGTCAATACCAGAAACGTAGAATCCGGAGCGTATGTTTCACCGGGTACTGCATTATTTGATATTGTGGATGTCTCTTCACTAAAGTTAAAAGTTGATGTGGATGAAAAAAATATAGGTGGTGTTTCTCTCGGTCAGCAGGTAGAGGTGTTGGCAAGTGCATTACCTAATGAAAATTGGTCCGGAAAGGTAACCTTTATTGCGCCAAAGGCAAATGGAAATTTGAGCTTTCCGGTAGAACTAGAAATTCAGAATGAAGATAAGGAGCTAAGAGCCGGAATGTATGGTACTGCCTATTTTGGCGGGAAAGACTCCACTAAAACATTGGTTGTGCCAAGAGATGCTTTTGTGGGTAGTATAAGTTCCAATAAAGTGTTTGTTGCCAAAGAAGGAGAAGCTCATGCTACAAAAGTTATTCCCGGACGTGTATCAGGCAAATATGTAGAAGTTGTTTCCGGATTAAATGCCGGAGATGTTGTAATTACAGCCGGACAAATAAATATCGAAAACAACAGCCCTATTGAAATTATCAAATAAATAGGGTAAAAGATTCTAAAATGAAATTAGCAAAAGTATCTATAAAACGACCCAGCCTGATTATTGTATTGTTTATCATCTTAACGCTGGGAGGGATTTTTGCATACTCTCAATTAGGGTATGAATTAGTGCCTGATTTTGATGTGAATGTTATCACTGTTCAGACTGTTTATCCGGGTGCTGCGCCCTCAGAGGTGGAAAACTCAGTGACTAAAAAAATAGAAGACGCAGTTGCCTCCCTGGAAAATGTAAAAAAGATAGAATCTAAATCTATGGAGAGTGCATCCGTGGTGATGATTACACTGACGAACAATGCAGATGTAGATTATTCAGTTAACGATGCACAAAGAAAGGTAAATGCTGTATTGAACAATCTGCCAGAAGATGCAGAACGACCGACTATTGTAAAATTCTCATTGGATGATGTACCGATTATCAACCTCTCAGTGACTTCTGAAAAACTTTCTTCAAAAGAATTATATCAATTGTTGGATCAGAAAATTCAACCTGTATTTTCCCGCCTGCAGGGCGTGGCTAAGGTTGAGATGGTTGGTGGACAAGAAAGAGAAATTCAGGTGAATGTAGTACCTGAGAAACTGAAGGCTTATGGTTTAACGATTAGGCAGGTACAGCAAATTATTTCGGCTTCTAATATGGAATTCCCTACCGGGAATATAGAGACAAGGGATAGTAAAATAACCATTAGGCTTTCCGGTAAATTAAAGACTTTAAGTGAGTTGAGAAATCTGCCCATTCAGACGGCTTCCGGAAAGATGATTAGGCTTAGTGATATTGCTTATGTAGTCGATGGTACGAAAGATGTTGAAAAAATATCACGTATAAATCAAAAAAGTACCATCTTATTGCAGGTGTATAAGCAGTCTGATGCCAATGCGGTATCTGTTTCTGAAAGGGTAACCAATACGATTGATAAGGTAGAGAATGATTATGCCGTTCAAGGTTTGAATATCATTGTGGCCAGCGATAGCTCCGACTATACTTTGAATGCTGCAGACAATGTAATGCATGATTTATTCTTAGCTATTATTCTGGTGGCTGTTATTATGCTGTTTTTCTTGCATAGTATGCGTAATGCTGCCATTACGTTGGTAGCTATTCCATTGTCTCTTATTGCTACTTTTATTGGAATGTATGCATTAGGGTTTACTTTAAATCTTATGTCTCTTCTTGGACTATCCCTTGTCGTAGGTATTTTGGTGGATGATGCGATTGTTGTGATTGAAAATATTCACAGACATATGGAAATGGGAAAGAATAAAGTGCGTGCCGCTTATGACGGGGTAAAAGAGATTGGGTTTACTGTCATGGGGATTACGTTAGTTATCATTGTGGTTTTCTTACCTATTTCATTGGCTACCGGATTAGTACCTGATATTTTGAGGCAATTTACCGTGACTGTGATGATTGCTACAGCTATGTCTTTGCTTGTATCATTCTCAATTGCACCATGGATGTATTCTAGAATGGGTAAATTAGAACAGATTAAGCCAACCTCTTTTTTTGGTAAGATTTTAGGTGGTTTCGAATATGGAATCAATAAAATGTCAGGTGGTATTCGGGGTATTTTAAAATGGTCTTTAGCAAAAAGGAGTCACAAGATCATTACTTTACTGGTCACTGTTGTATTATTTATCGGCTCATTTATGTTAGTTGGTAAAGGCTATGTAGGAACAGCCTTTTTCCCCGAGAATGATAAAGAAGAATTTTATTTACAACTGGAATTAGATAAAGATGCTTCTATCCAGCAAACTAATTTTCTGACGCAAAAGGCGGAGCAATATCTTATCAATCGGCCTGAGATTGATAAAATAATCACAACTGTTGGGCAGGCTTCTGATGGCATGATGTCTGTGAATGGCTCTGAGAATAAATCTGAAATTCATGTTTTTTTAAAAGAAGGACATAGTCAGAAGGAACCGACAAAAGTATATGCGGCTAAGTTAAAAAGAGCGATGGGGAGTGTTATTGTGAATGCAGAGTTGAAAATCGTTAATATGGGTTTGATGGGTGCAGAAAGGGCTCCTTTGCAGCTGACCGTAATAGGTGCTTCTCATGAAGATGCTATGGCTTTTGCTACAGAAGCGGCCGATTTATTAAAGGATGTCTCAGGAGCTACTGAAGTAAGGCTTGTCTCTGAAGGAGGAAATCCGGAAATTAAAGTGCAGGTTAATAGAGACAAAATGACTTCTCTGGGATTGAATGTAGCTGCTGTGGGAATGGCGATGCAAACTGCCTTCTCCGGAAATGATGATGCTAAGTTCACTATAGGAGATGAGGAGTATGATATTAATATTCGTTACGATAAAATGGGAAGAGAAACAGTGAATGACCTTCGCTCAATGGAGTTTATAAATGAACAGGGACAACCCATTAAGTTGGATCAATTTGCTGATGTAAATTATAGCTCAGGTCCTAGTTTATTAGAAAGAAGAGATAAATCTCCTTCTGTAACAATTGAGGCACAGACCATAGGACGTACGATTGGTACTGTGGCTTCCGACTGGATGTCTGAGATGGAAAAATTAGAGAAAAAACCGGGTGTTTCTTATGTTTGGGGTGGAACCATGGAGAATCAACAAGAAGGTTTCGGAGCTTTAGGACTCGCCTTATTGGCTTCCGTATTATTGGTTTATCTGATTATGGTAGCTATCTATAATAATTTTGCGACTCCTTTGATAGTAATGTTCTCTATTCCATTGTCTTTTATTGTTGCATTGCTTTTCTTGTCAATATTTAATCAGAGTTTGAATATCTTTACCATTTTAGGAATCATTATGCTGATAGGGCTTGTGGCTAAGAATGCTATTTTGTTGGTGGATTTTGCTATCAATAGTGAACACCAAGGAGCCTCTGTATATGACGCGCTTATGGCGGCATATAAAGCACGTTTTCGTCCAATTCTGATGACGACTATTGCTATGGTGATAGGTATGTTGCCTATTGCTTTTGCTACAGGTGATGGTGCCGATATTAACAGGGGACTGGCGCTGGTGATTATTGGTGGATTAATCTCATCCCTCTTCCTGACGTTGGTTATTATTCCGGTGGTTTATGCTATTTTTGATAGTATCGGCAGAAGAATAGGGAGAAAAAAGAAACCGGATTATGGTCAGTTGATGATTGAGCCTTTTGAGGAGCGATCCGGAGATGGGCATTAATAGCCCATTGTGCTAATAAATAAAACAGGAAACCCGCTCAATGTAAAAATTATTGTAATTTTATAGAGCGGGTTTTATTTACTGTATTACGATACTTTTAATTCGTTATTATGGATAAAAAAAAGTTGAAAAAATTTATCTTCAGGAGTAGTTTTAAAATATATCTGCTCTATATGCTTTCTACCATCATGATCATCTCTATGTATGATGATTCTGACTGGCAGGGTGTATTGATGAGGTCAATTACGATTGGGGTATTGTCATTGATTATTTTTTGTTTGAATATCAATGTGATTGCTTTTTTTAAAAATCCTAAATACAGTCCTAAATGTGATAAGCGGGAGAGCAAATATTTTAGAAATGCAGAGAAGAAAATTTTTGCTTGCGGTTTATTAGGAACCATGGTTTTGTTTGGAATACATTACCTCATCAGCATGTTTTTATTTGAAAGAGGTGTAGATATGCATTTGCCCGAGAATCTGATTAATGCAGGCGGGGGGATGATTGTATTGATACTCTTTTATGTGAGCGTTGTAGAATATACGATTATATATCTGATTCAGTATTTTGCATTGAGCCAATATGAAAAAAGTCAATTTGAATTTGAATTATTAAAGTTGAAAAATTCTAATGCCGAAACAGCGAATCAATTGTTGCAGCAGCAAATAAGACCACATTTCCTTTTTAATGCATTATCTACGTTAAAATCTTTAATTAAGAGAAAGCCGGATATTGCGGAGACTTATCTTATTCAACTTTCTGATTTTCTTCGGGCTTCTTTTGCAAATACGGATACAAAATCCGGATTGACTACGGTAGCAGAGGAACTGAAGATTTGCTCTAATTATATGTCCATGCAGAAGGTGCGTTTTGGTGAAGCATTGCATTACAAGGTTAGTGAGAAAGTGAAGTCTCTAGGGGAGGATTCTAAAATGCCGACCTTTGCTTTGCAGCCATTGTTGGAAAATGCCATTAAACATAATGTAGTGACAAACAAAAGACCACTTTTTATTGAATTAACTACGGATGAGGGGTACCTTCAGGTAGCTAATAATATTCAACTGAAATCTTCTGTTAAGAAATCGACAGAGAAAGGGTTGAGTAACTTGAGAGAACGGTATCGTATTCTTTCTAAAGATGAAATTAAAGTTGAAAAAACGGCTTCATGTTTTACGGTAAGTCTTAAAATATTATAAGGATGAAACATCCATGGTAATATAATTGACACACATGGGGATGATTAAAAAGGAGACTTCGAGAGCCTCAGTCTCCACAAATTTATAAAGATGAAAGTTGTTATTATTGAAGATGAAATGCTGACAGCAGAGAGTTTGGCCGATATTATAGTATTGGTAAACCCGCAAGCACAAGTACAAGTGATTCTGCAATCAGTTGCAGATGCTATTCAATATTTTAAAAATAACGCATTCCCGGATTTGATATTTAGTGATATTCAATTGGGAGATGGTTTGTGCTTTGATATTTTCTCGACAGTAGATATTCAAGTACCTATTATCTTTTGTACTGCATTCGATGAATATGCTATCAAAGCTTTTAATGCTAATGGTATTCATTATGTATTAAAACCTTTTGATGCAGAAAAAATCAGAGAAGCCTTTGATAAATATGAAGGATTGCGAAGCACTTTTAGTAATTGGTCAGAATCGTTGGAAAATATTATTGATACGATGGGACAGGATAAGAAAAAGAGTATAAAAAAATCCAGTTCGGTGTTAGTCTATTTTAAAGATAGTATTATTCCGATTAAGCTGGAAGATATTGCATTGTTCTATAAAGCACATGAAGCTACCAATTTATATACTTTTGATGGAAAAACTTACGTTGTAAATCAATCATTAAACGACCTTCAGCAATTAGATACTCAACAATTTTTCCGGGCTAATCGTCAAATTATTATAAATAGAAATGCAGTAAAAGAAGCCTCTAGTTATCTTTCTCGTAAGATTTCCATTTCTCTAAATATCCCTTTTAAAGAATCTGTTATTGTGAGCAAAGAGAAAATTCCAACTTTTCTTAAATGGTTAAGAGGTGAAGAGGAAGATTAAATACCAAGTCTAATTTAAAAAAGTAGCGTTGATATTGCGTTAATAGTGTCAATATATGAAATTGTATAACAAGCAGGGCTGTTGAATTCTATAAAAGATGTTGATAACTATAAAGCAGAGTCCAG
>CAZLDH010000054.1:0-17419 GCA_964558275.1 uncultured Chitinophagaceae bacterium | reverse complement strand
ATCTTCGGCTGGGTCATCACCGACGTCAACGGGTTCGCGAAGTACCAGCTCCCCGTCGAGTCCCCTTGATCGCCTCACCGGGATCGACCACCTACCCCAGTGAGGCTATCTATCCAGGAGGTGCGGAGTAATGGCATTCACGCCAGACAAGTGGAAGGACGGTAAGTCGGGGGGCACCCCGATCACCGCCGCCGAGCTCAACCGAATCGAGGCCGCTGGGGCCGCGAAGGCGAAGCAGGGTCCGCAGGGTCCGCAGGGTCCGGAGGGTCCGGAGGGTCCGCAGGGTCCGGAGGGTCCGGAGGGTCCGAAGGGCGACACCGGAGCGAAGGGTGCGAAGGGCGACACCGGAGCGGCTGGTGCTGACGGCTTCCCGTCCGAGGCGCAGTGGAACGACCTGGTTGCCCGCGTCGAAGCGCTCGAAGGTGGGGGCGCGGCCTGATGGCTGACGGGGATACCGCGATCGCCTCTTCCGAGAACGTGGAGGCTGCGATGCAGAGGGAGTTGACTGCCGCCGAGAAGCAGTACGTCGACGGCCTCCTGCTCCGGGCAGAGCGGATCCTCGTCTCTCGCCTCCCTGATCTCCGGGAGAGGGCCGCGTCGGACCCTGACTTCAGCGCTCTCGTCGCTGACGTAGAGTCCGAGGCGGTGGCCCGCGTCTACCGGGCACCCGAAGGCGGGGTCGTCCGCCAGGAGGCCGAGGGGAACTATTCCTACTCGTTGAACATGCAGGTGGCCTCCGGCCTCCTGGACGTTCTCGACCGGGAGTGGGAGCTCCTCGGCCTCTCCCCCTGGGGGTCGGTCGCTCCGGCGGTGGACGGCTACGCCGCGAGCCGCTACTCGGGCATCGCCCCTCACCTCCAGTTCCAGTACGGCTGGCCCGCTGAGACCCAGATGTCTGAGGAGTTCTGATGTCGCTACTGGACCGGAATCCTCACACCGTCACCGTCACCCCTATGGTGACGGTGGAGGATTCCATGGGCTCCACCCTTCAGCCCGGGACTCCGGTGACGCTCCAGGTTGCGATCCAGCCGCTCAACGCTACCGAAGCGGAGGCGCTGGGCGTGCAGGGGAAGCTCTCCTGCAGGGTGATCGGGCGGTCGGGGTGGCCGGAGGGCGTCAGCTCGAAGGTTCACGTCGACGAGGGGCCGTACGCTGGTCGAACCTTCGACCAGGAGGGAGAGCCGCGCCGGTACGGCATGACTGACCGGACAGCGCACTATGATGTCACCATCACGTCTCGCGGAACGGAGGTGCCCTGATGGCGAAGGTCTATGCGAACGCCGCCATTACCGCCGCCCGAGCCGGGGGACTCCACCCCGGCATGGACGAGGCGCTGTCCAAGGTCGAGGCCGCTGTCCACTTCGAGGCGGCGAAGCATACGGACACCGGGCACTTCGAGAGCACGATCCAGTCGGGCAAGGTCCCAGGCCCGAAGGGCGTCACGGACCGAGCGGTCTGGACGAACACTCCTGAGGCCTGGTCCATCGAGTTCGGCCACGTGAACAACCGCTCCGGCAAGCACGTGACCGGCAACTTCGTGTTCTCGAACGCGGCACGGAGGTTCTCATGAGCAGGTTCACGGTGGACGCGGCGTCCCTCACCTATGCGGTCGCTTCGGCGATCGCTCCGGAGGGGGTCACCGTCGAGTCTCAGGCCGACTCGACTTCCGTGAACCGGCTCCCCCTCGTGATCGTCGGCACATCGGCCCCGGCGTCGGTGGGCAACGATCCGGGGTACACTTCAGCGGGGTTCACGATCAGTGTTCGCTGCTACTCCACTGTCCGAGCCGAGGCGGCTAGGATTGCGGATGACATGTATGCCGGATTCCATCGTGCGTGGCGGACAGGTGTCGTCACTGATTACGGATGGCTCTCTCGGATCACCAAGCCCTCCCAGCAGCCGACTCGAGTTGATTCGGACCTGGAGGCAGACGATGTCTACCGATTCGATTGCGTCCTGAACGTGATCGCTCGACACTAGGAAGGACCAGAACAATGGCTACCACGGACACCGTGAAGCTCCACATCGCGGGTATCGGTCACGTCTTCTACAATGACGTGGACGCGGCTCCGCTGAACCCCACGAACTTCAAGTTCGGCGACGAGACCACGTACGACTCGTGGACCTGGCTGGGGGACACCTCCAGCGAGAACATGATCGAGTTCGAGGTGGACGGCGGCGACACCACGTTCAAGCGGACCTGGGACCGGCTCAACACCGGCGTCACCCGGGAGTCGGAGTCCATCTCCACCACGATCAACTCGGTGAACGTCTCCCAGGAGGCGTTCAACCTCGGCTTCGCCGATCACGTCTACGACGAGACCGAGATGTCGTACGAGGTGGGCGCGGCTGGAGGCACGGTCTCCAAGTCGCTCCAGATCATCACCGAGGACGGCAAGAACATCGCGGCCCTGTACCTCCCGAACGTGGACATCACGGGTTCCTTCCCGACGTTCAACCTCGAGGAGTACATGGAGATCCCGCTGAGCGGGTCCGTCCTCAGCTCCCCGACCACCGGCAAGCTCTGGAAGTGGTACGAGCCGCGCCCTTTCGTGGCGGCTCCGGCGGCGTGACTCCGGGGCCGGACACCTATCCTGGGAGCACCGCCTTCCCGGTAGGGTAATGACTGCCCGCCGTCTCGTCTCTTCTGTGGGCCGACGGGGCGGCGGGCGCACCACTCTAGGCCCACAGATATAGAAGGAGGCCCACAGAAATGGCTGACAACACCAAGAAGCCCCAGGATCGTAAGCCCTCGAAGGAGGAGGTCGCTGAGGCCCAGCAGCAGGATTTCAGCGAGATCGAGGGGAGCGAACTTCTCGTCCCCTTCTCCAAGGTCAAGGGTTCCGACCAGGCTCGACTCGTGAACCGGCTCAAGTCGCTCGGCCTGTTCTCCGATGAGGGGAACGAGGACGAGGGCGAGGATTCGAGCGTCGACATCGACGACCTCGACCTCGAGGCCGTCGCCGACCTGATCGACTACGTGAGCGAGAAGTTCGCGGTCGATTCGGGCAAGTTCGACGACTTCACTCGCGGCGCGGGTGGCATGGAGCGGGCGGTGAACCTCGCCGTCGGATTCGCCGGTGAGCTGGGAAAAGAAAGCGACTGAAGTCATGGGTCGAAGAGCGTCCGGCGATCCTAGGGGATCTCTGGGCGCTCTACCGGCTCGACTTCTACGAGGCGATCACCGCTCCCCGCGTAGATGTCCTTCAGCAGTGCATGGCGCGGCTGGCGGTCGAGCCGGAGTCCCTCTGGCGAGCGCAGGAGCTAGGCGGCGAGAAGTGGTTCGGCTGGGGCCTCCAGGCGAGCTATCTGGCCGACCTGATCGACTCAATCCAGTTCCAGACCAGTGCCACCGCGACGAACAAGAAGGCGAAGCTCAAGAACCCCGTCGAGCGCCCCGACCCGAAGGCGAAGCCGGTCGAGGTACGATCGAAGTCAGTGTCTGATATGCAATGGGGCTCTGCGCTCTCGCAACTAGGATAGGAGGAGTCGGATGGCTTCCGGTCAGGTCGGGCGGCTCAGCGTTCGGATTCTCCCAGACACCACTCGCTTCCGGACGGATCTCAAGAGGGTTCTGGAGCGGGCGGAGCGAACTCTCTCGGCCAAGATCGAAGCCAACGTCGAGGTCAACGAGCGATCGCTGGCGAACGCAAAGAGACAGCTCTCGGGCCTCGAGGCGAACATCTCCGCGAACTTCAAGGCGAAGGACCTGAAGCCGAAGGTGGAGGCGGCGCTCCACGCCATGGACGCTGACATACCAGTGGGGGTGAACCCCAGCCCCGGCTTCTTCGCGGAGCTGACCGCTATCCACGGCATCATCGCGGGCATCGAGACGAGGGTCGCTGTCACGCCTCACCTGACGAACACCCATCGGCTCCGTGCCAGGTTGCAACACCTGACGGAGCCGAAGGTCATCAGGGTCTCCCTGAACCTGAGTAAGGCTTCAGTCGCGAGGGTCACGGCGGCGCTGTCGGCTCTGGGTGGCCTCCGAGCCGTGGACGACATCGGCGACCAGTTCCGCCGGATGGTCAGGAACATCGACCGAGTGGCCGGGGCGCTGGGTATCGCTGGACCGCTCCTCGGGTCGTTCATCGCGCTGTTGATCTCCGGCGGCGGAGCGATGCTCACGCTCGGTGGATCCCTGGCGTCCATCGTACCGACGTTCCTCGCCCTCCCTGGTCTCTTCGTCGGTGCGGGGGTGGGCCTCGGGGTGCTCATCGCCGCGATGCAGGACTTCAGCACAATCCTGGCGGACCTCGGCCCCGCGTACTCGAACCTCCAGAACATCATCAGCGACAACTTCTGGGAGAAGGCCGCAGGCCCGATTCGGAACCTCGCTGAGACCGCTCTCCCGATGTTGGAGAAGGGCCTCGGGGACACCGCGTCTTCCCTGGGCGACTTCTTCTCCATCATGTCGGACACTCTCGCCCGGCCCAGGAACATGGACCTCCTCGGGGCGAGCTTCGGCTTCCTCTCCGAGGCGATCGGCATCGCGGCCAAGGGCATCGAGCCGTTCACGAATGCGATCGTCCAGCTCGGCACGGTGGGCATGTCGTACATGCCTGCGCTGGCGACCGCGTTCAACGGCGTGGCGGAGTCCTTCGAGAACTGGGTCAGCTCCAACGTCGAGTCGGGGCAGATGTTCGTCTGGATCGACACCGGGATCCAGGCGCTCAAGGACCTCGGCGGTGTCATCAAGAACTCCTGGGGGATCCTGACGGGCTTCTACACGGCGGCGAAGGCCGCTGGAGGGCCGGGTCTCGGTCAGCTCTCAGAGGGTCTCGGGAAGGTCTCTGCGGCGTTGCAGGGTCCGGTCTGGCAGGGGGCGCTGACGACGGTCTTCGAGGGCGCAAACAACGCCGTGAGAGCGCTCGGCCCCGGCGTCTCTGCGCTGGGTGATGCGTTCATCAGCATGGCACCGACGCTCGCCACCGTGATGGAGCTGGCGGCGCAGATCACCTCGGAGGGCTTCGAGGCGCTCTCTACGATCTTCCAACAGCCCGCGTTCCAGGGAGGCCTCGTCGCCTTCTTCGAGGGACTTCTGAGCGGCGCGGAGGGTGTCGCGGACGCCATGCCTGGTCTGGGGAAGACGCTGGGGGCGATCATGACCACCCTGGGCGACGTCGCGGCAGTGATCGGGCCGGTCATCGCGGCCTCCTTCACGGCGATGGGTCCGGCTGTCCGATCTCTGATGGGTGTCATCAGTGCGATCGCCCCGGTCATCGGTAATGTGCTGGTCGGTGCGTTCGAGATGCTTGCCCCGTACATCGAGGCTGTCTCGAACGCGATCCTGGAGTGGGTCCAGAACAACCCTGAGCTCGTGACCGGCCTCATCGCTGTCGTGGGGGCGATCGCGGGTCTTATCGCTGGCGTGATCGCTGTGGTGAGCGCTATCGCGCTCGTGGCAGGCTCGTTCCTGTCGATCATCTCCTTCGCTGGCACGATGGGGCTGACCTTCAGCGCGGTCGCGGCGGCGATCGGGAAGATCATCGCTATCGCGGCGGGCGTCGCGGCGGCGATCGCAGTTCTCGTCGCGGCCTTCGTCTCGGCGTGGACCAGCAGTGAGGAGTTCCGCAACAAGCTCACCAGCCTGGGCACTTCGCTGTGGAACCTGATCAAGCAGATCGTTGCGGCGGTCGTCCCGGCGTTCAAGGCTATCGGTCAGGGCATCATGGACGTGGTGAACGGAATCGCGAGTGGCATCGCCCCGTTCGTCACTGGTCTGGTCGACATCTTCAGTGCGCTCTGGGGCATCCTCGAGCCGATCGCGCAGTTCCTCCTCTCGATCCTCGGCCCCGCGTTCAAGACGGTCGGCGTCTTCATCAAGGATCTGCTCGGGATCGTCGGCACGCTCGCCGGGTTCATCCTCTCCACCCTCGGCCATGCGTTCTCCTTCATCGCGGACCTGCTGACGGGCGACTTCACCGGGGCATGGGACCACCTCGTCTCGCTCTTCACTGGTATCGGGGACGTGATCGAGACGCTCCTCCAGCAGTTCATCACGCTCGGCATCAATCTCGTGCAGGGGCTGTGGGAGGGCATCCTCTCCGCCGCTGACGGGCTGATCACGCTGATCACCGGCTGGGTCCAGGGGCTGATCGACACGGTCAAGGGGCTGTTCGGGATCGCCTCCCCGTCCACGATCTTCATGGCGATGGGCGTCGACCTGATCCTCGGCCTGATCCAGGGCATCGTCTCGATGGTGGGGACTCTCATCTCCACCGCCGTGTCGTTCGGTTCGCGGCTTCTGTCTGCGGTCATCGGCTTCGTGACCAACATCGCCAACGGCATCCGGACCGGCTTCAACAACGCCCGTAACTGGGCGGTGACCGCGATCTCCACGCTGGTCAGCCGAGTCGTGAGCTTCTTCGCGAACCTGGTCAGCCGTATCGTCTCCTTCGTTTCGAACATCGTCTCGAGGGTTCGCTCCGGCTTCAACAACGCCCGGCAGGCGGCGATCTCGGCGGTCTCCACGCTGGTCAGCCGAGTCGTGAGCTTCTTCTCGAACCTGGTCAGCCGGATCATCAGCTTCGTCTCGAACATCGCCTCGAGCGTCCAGTCGGGGTTCAATCGGGCGAAGTCGATGGCGGTCAACGCTATCAACACTCTCGTGAGCCGGGTCATCTCGTTCTTCGCGAGGCTCTACAGCAGTATCGTCTCTAGGGTCTCCGCGATCAAGAGCAACATCCAGAACGGGTTCAACGCCGCTCGGACGATGGCGATCAACGCGTTCCAGCGCCTGGTGAGCGGTGTCATCAGCAAGATCGGCACCCTGCTGAGCAATGTGCGTCAGCTCCCCGGCAAGATCAAGTCCGGGCTGGGCAACCTGGGGAGCCTCCTGTACGGCGCGGGCAAGAACATCATCCAGGGTATGATCAACGGTGTGAAGGCTATGGCCGGGAAACTCGTCGGTGCCGCGAAGGGTGTCGTCGGTGACGCGGTGAGCGGTGCTAAGAATCTGCTCGGCATCGCGTCCCCGTCCCGCGTCTTCATGAAGATCGGTCAGCAGACCGGCGAGGGCATGGTCATCGGCCTCGAGCGGCAGACGCACAGCGTGACCGCCGCCATGCGGTCGATGGTCCAGCCGCCCTCGCTCCCCGATAGCGATTACGGCCCCGGCTCCCGCTACCCCCAGGAGGGCTACGGCGGCGAGACCAACCTCTACGTCCAGGCCCCGGAGGGGAACGACGCCGGGACGTGGGGTCGTCGGCTCCAGGAGTCCCTCGATCTCCACCGACTCGCATCCACCGCAGGAGGCATCTGATGGTTCACGTCCGGACGGCTCAGATCACCCAGTCCGACGGGGCGACGCTCTCCCTCACCACAAAGCCCTCCCGAGACGCGGAGTCGCGCTGGTTCGTGGAGGACGTGGCCGGGTGGTACGGCGGCTCCGGCGTGCGCGGCGACTCGACGGGTCGGCTGGGCCATGGGACCTTCTTCAGCCGGGGCTACCGCGAGGGGCGCTCCCTCACCGTTCACGGGTGGGTGGAGTGCGCCGATGCGGATATCCGCGACTGGCAGGAGCGCAACCTCTCCGGCATCATGTGGGATGGGAAGTGGGGCGACATCACCTGTGATGACGGTGACGCGGTCCTCTCGACTCGAGTCCGGCTGGACGGCGCTCCTCAGGTCGTGAAGATCGGGCTGACCACGCTCCAGTTCCAGATCCCTCTCGTCTCTGAGTCGCCGTTCCTCTACGGTGAGGAGCAGCGCCTCACCGTCTACCCGCCGTCCTTCGGGGCGGGGTTCGAGTTCTCGCCCTTCTCCCGTGACCTGGGCCAGGGGCCGGTCATCACGTTCGGCACCGAGGTCCAGGAGACTGCCTACATCTGGAACGACGGGAACGCTGACGGCGCTCCGGTGTTCACGGTCGTGGCGGACACCCCCGCAGGGTTCTCCGTCGGCCTCCGAGGAGAGCGAGTGACGTACCCTTGGGCCACGTTCAAGAACGTCCCCATCACCGTGGACATGTCGGGAGCGATCACGGTCGGTGGCCAGGACCAGACCCACAAGGTGGGCGAGCGGGGCTGGGCTGTCGTGGCTCCGCAGTCCATCGAGACACCGCAGTTCCGCTTCCTGTCCGGAGGGACCGGATGGGCTACCGTCGCCTTCCGAGACACGTACATCTAAGGAGATCCCATGGGCTACAGCTGGCCGACCGCACCTGACAGCGAGGGGAACGGCACCTCTGAGGACGATCTCCGGCAGATCGTCGGAGCGCAGTACATGAATCAGGGCATCCTCCCCAACGGCGGGCTCACCGTCGAGGGCCGCTCGGACATGTCGTACCTCGTGAACGCCGGGGCGGCGTTCATGTGGACCTCCGAGTCGGAGCGCAAGGGTGTCCTGGTCCCGGTGACTGCCGTGACGATCCCGGCGGAGGCGGCTCCCTCGGCGGGGTCGCGCACCGACTCGATCTACATTCTCCGCGACGGGATCCCGCGAGTGACCTCCGGAGCAGCTCCGTCGAGCGGCGTCCTCCTGGGGCAGTTCGTCATCAACGCAGGCGTGACGAGCACCAGCGCTGGTCAGAAGACGATCAACAGGCAGTTCGCCACGCCGGTCGGGGCGAACCTCGGTCGGTGGCTGTGGTACTTCCACCCGCGAGGGGGAACCGGAGGCCCGTCGGAGCAGGTCATGCACGCCGACCGGTTCTTCCTCCCGTCGGACCGGCTGTTTCGGGTCGACCTCGTCACGACGATCAAGTCGTCCGGGGATCCTGGGATCGCGCAGTTCGACGTGGAGTTCGTCGACGGCTCGATTCGGTCCATGCTCTGCCACCACAACAACGAGTGGAACACCTGGTCCACCTCCTGGAACTTCCACGCGGGGGAAGGCCCGCTGGAGGTCATCCTTCGGTCGAAGGCGTACTCGGGAGGCGCGTGGACCTATGCCTCCAGCGCTCAGTTCTCCACGGAGTTCACGATCTGGGACGCGGGGGTCGCTGAATGACCTGGGTCGCGCATCTGGTCGAGACGGTCACCGGCGATGTCGGTGCCCGCCTGGAGATCGCGACCGATACTGGAGCGTGGACCTATCCGCTGAACGACACCGAGAGCTGGTCGGTCAAGGTCAAGAAGGACCAGCTCCGGAAGATCGACCCCCGCTGGTGGAAGTGGTACCGTGCGTCCGTCCTCGTCTCCTGGGCGAGACGGGACGGGTCTCTCGTCCCGTGGCTCCTCGGACCGATCATCGATCTCCCACAGGAGACGCGAGAGGTCGCCACCCTGTTCTGCGAGGGTGTCGGGGCGATCCTGGAGCGCCGGGTGGTCCTCCCCCGGGATTACGGAGTGCCGGGGGAGTACGAGAACGACATGGACGCCCTGGCGCGCTTTCACGTATTCCGCAAGGGTCGATCCCTCGGGAGCATTGCTCAGGACATCGTGGAGCTGTCCACCGACTACAAACTCGGCGGTCAGCTCCCGATCCGGTACGCGTCTCCGCGAGAGCACGGATCCGAGTACAACCAGCGCACGTACTTCGGCTACAACCTGGCGAACAACAACACCTGGAAGCGCCTGAAGGAGCTCTCCGGGGTCATCATGGGGCCGGACATCCGGTTCCAGCCCGAGTTCACTGACGACGAGCAGACCCATGTGCGGTGGGCCATGTACCACGGGACTGCGCGGCAGCCGACCATCGCTCAGGACTGGACGATGGACTTGGATACGACCTCGAGCCGCTCGACGATCTCCACGGTCGTCTCCCGGTCCGATGCGGCCAACCTCGCGAACCGAGCCTACTGGACCGGGGCCGGGGAGGACGAGGGGACGCTGGTCCGCATGGTGCAGGACACGCGCCCTCTGGGGCAGGGCGACCCGCTCCTCGAGGTGGTCGGATCGACCTCCGACTCGGACAACCCTGACCTCCTCGTCGCGCATGCGCGATCGGCGCTCGCCGCAGGGCAGAAGCCCCTCCAGCAGCTCACCATCACGGTGGACGGCTCCGACCCCCGATCCGAGATCGGCCGTTGGAGGCCCGGCGACCTGGCGAACGTTACCATTGGTGATGACTGGCTGTCCATCGATCCGGGGACTCATGTCCTGAAGCTCATCGCCGCGAAGGGTGACTGGGCGACTTCCATGGTGGACCTGGAGTTTCAGGAGGTGATGATGTGAGGTATCGGGATCTCAACGCTCCGCCGGACCGGTCCATGAAGGAGATCGTCAAGAGCCTCCGCGATCGATCCGAGTCGCTGGGCACGGGCGCTCACGGTGTGAAGCACATGGGCCTGACGGGCGACTCGCGGTGGTACCGGCCTGACGGCTCGGAGTACAGCGTCCGCGACATCGACGGCGACCTCGCTGATGCGCAGATCCGTATCGACGATGCCCTCGCCGCGATCCAGGACGCCAAGGCGGGGCTGGAGCAGGCGCAGATCGAGCGGGATGAGATCAGCGCGGGGCTGGACACGCTGGAGACCGTGACCCTGCCCGGCGCTGTGGCGGAGCTGGAGGCGGCGGACCAGGCGGCGCAGGCCGAGCTGGGCGAGCTGGACACGCGGCTCACGAGTATCGACGCGGTGGGCACCGGCGAGCTGGCGTCGATTCGTGATGCGCTGACCGCCGCGCAGGACGCTGTGGAGAGCGCGCAGCAGGTCGCCACCGAGGCGAACACTGCCGCGAACGCCGCGTCGCAGGCCGCGCTCGAGGCCGCAGGGATCGCCGCCTCCAAGGGCCGGGTCATCGTCTCCGAGACCGAGCCGACGGGCGAGGATCGCAAGTCCTCGAACATCTGGATTCAGCCCGTCCCTGACGATCCTGAGACGGAGATCGAGGAGAAGGCGGTCACCTACGTCTATCTCGAAGCGACGGACGAGTGGCAGCCGACCACCTCCTCGGAGCTGGCCCAGGCGGCGCAGAACGCGCTGGACGCCCGTGAGGCGGCTCAGCAGGCCCAGCAGCGGGCCGAGACCGCTATCGCTAACGCCGCGACCGCACAGGCGGCGGCAGAGGCCGCACAGCAGACGGCTGACGACGCGACGCTGGACGCCCGCACCGCGCACAACGAGGCCGTTTCGGCGCAGGAGGCGGCGGACGACGCGCTGGCCAAGTACGGACCTCTCGATCAGCGGACCATCGACGCGCAGGCAGCGGCGGACGCCGCCCAGGCTCGCGCCGATGAGGCATACGCCGAGGCCGCAAGCAAGCTCGATGAGTCGCAGGTGGACGCGAAGATCACCGCGTCTGCGAACGGCAAGAACAGCATCACCATCTCCTCCTCCGCCCCGTCCGGCGACGGCGTGGTGAATGGTGACATCTGGTGGAGGATCGACGGCTCCAGCAACGTCTTCGGCCAGTGGGTGTGGAACGGGTCGTCCTGGGTGGCTCGCCAGATCCGCTCCGAGGTGATCGCCAACCTCGACGTCCACAAGCTGACCGGCACGAGCGGCGAGTTCGAGACGTTCTTCGCGGAGAACTTCACCGCGAACGATGCCGTGGTCGAGCAGCTATGGACGGATCAGCTGGTCGGCAAGGCGGCGACGTTCAACCGGGTCACCGTCTCTGGCGACAACAACCTGCTCCCGAACTTCGCGGCTGCGGTCGAGGCGCAGAACTGGGGCGATCTCGGCTACTGGACCAGCTTCGGCATCAACCAGGGAGACCCCTCGTTCTGGGTGAAGGGCGATGACCAGTCCGCTCGCTACATCGAGTACGAGTTCCCGATGGAGAAGGGCGTCCGCTACTCCTTCGAGGTGCAGGTGCGAGCCACCGTTCCGGGGTCAATGTTCTACTGGCAGCTCTATGACGACGCGGCGGGGGAGTACATTCGGCTGATCGACCCGGATGGGCTGGCGAGTTCGGCCTACCCGTTCTCCGGAGTCACCACCTCGGACCAGTCGGGCTTCGTCACCACGTATCGGTCCTCCGGCATCTCCGACACGACGACCACCAGCGCCAAGGTTCGCATCTTCCCGAACCACTCCCGTGGCGCGGACAACAGCGCCGGGTACATGTGGTTCACGGGGGCGCGCATCCGCCCGATGGTCGGCTCGGTTCTCATCGAAGACGGCGCGATCACCACGCCGAAGCTGACGGTCACCGAGGAGATGTCCGCCGCGATCGTGAGCGCGATGTCGGTGAACACGAAGAAGCTCGTCGTCACCGAGGAGGCCGTCCTCTCGCATGCGAAGCTGCTCGGTGACACCTGGGCCGAGACGCTGACCGTCACGGACAAGATCATCGGCAACGACGGCGTCTTCACCGGCACGGTGGACTTCGAGAACGTCAACGTGACGGGGACGCAGATCGTCAACAAGATCGCGGCGAACAGCATCTCCGCCGAGCAGATCAAGGGCGGGTCGTTCTCGGGCGAGACGTTCACGGGCGGAGAGTTCGAGGGTGCGGTGATCATCGGCGGCGCGATCGCGACGACCCGCTACGCCTCGGCCGACGGCGGGATCCACATCGGCGAGGGCACCGGCATTCGCGCCTGGAATACCGACGGGCGGCAGACGATGCGGCTGGACGGCTCCTCGAACTTCATCTCAGGCACGATCTCGACGGGCCGCGAGGGTCAGCCCGCGGCGATCCTCACGCCGGTCGTCGGCGGCGGAGGGCAGGTCGGCGGCGGCGTCTGGTTCTCGTCGAACGGTGGTCTCGGCAACGATCAGGCGGCGATCTACTCCTACCTGGACGGGAACATCCACATTCGGCCAAAGGACACCACCCCGAAGGGGACGGTGTTCATCGACGGCAACCTGAATGTGGGGGATAAGACCTCGTTCAGCTCGTCCGTGACTGCGGACAGCTTCAACTCTTACGGCACCCTGTCCACGCTGAAGCCGGGGCGAGGCACGTCGTCGACGGCGAACGCGATGATCGAGTCCGGCACCGGCATCCTACGCATGACCGCCTCGTCGCGCCGGTACAAGCAGGAGATCGAGGACTGGTCGCCAACGGCCGAGGACGTGCTCAAGCTCCGACCCCGCTCCTGGCGGGAGAGGAAGGGCCTGCGCCCGGACATGCCGGACTACCAGGACCCGAACCGATACGTCGGGTTCATCGCGGAGGAGGTCGCGGACGCGGGGCTGGACGCTCTGGTCGTCTACGCCGAGGACGAGCACGGCGAGTACGGGCCGGACAACTTGAACTACGACCGGATCCCCGCCGCGCAGCAGGTGGTGCTGATCGACCACGAGAGCAGGATCAAGGATCTGGAGGCTCGGATCGCCGAGCTGGAGGGAGACGCATGACTTCACCATCCAATGCCAACATGGCAATGATCTCAGGTGCCATCCGCAAAAAGGGCGGCACCTGGGGCCTGATCGACGACGCCGGACATACGCCCACCGGCATCTCCGGCGTCACCGACAGGGGGAACTACCTGGAGGTGTTCTACGACTTCGTCGCCGAGCAGGTCTCCTCCCTGATCGTGACGGCCGACGAGACCTACGCCGTCCAGGGGTACAGCTTCGGAGCCTCCGCCGGTTTCTCCTCGGCCAAGGTCTACGCCTTCAAGGCCCCGCTCGGAAACGTCGGCGGCTACGTCGCCTGCTCGAGGGGCAAGTGGGTGCCCTCGACGGGCAACATCACGTCCGTCACCCCCTACGGCGGGCACGGCCTTCGCATCGAGCACCCTGCCGTGGACCCCTCGGACGAACTGCATCTCTCGATTACCGGGCGCGGCTCCGGCGGCTACATCTACCGCTGCGAGGGTGCGGGCGTCGACTACACGAACGTCGGCATCTACCACCTCGACGGCTCCCCGGTCTCCGGGGCCGAGTCGGACATGAAGTTCTTCGTCACCCGCGCAGCCGGGGGCGGAGGGCGGGTCAAGCCCTCCGACATGCCGGAGGGCTGGTCCAACATCTGGCTCCACGGCGTCATGCACATCTGAACCACTTCTGGAATGGAGTACCGTTCACTCATCGACGCGAACACGTGGAACCCGGCGGAGCACCCCGCTGGCTGGGAGGAGATCTGAGATGGAGTTGGACGTGCAGGAGCTGCTGCAGCGCTACAACCGCGAGCTGGCCGAGCAGTCGCACCGCAGGATCCTGGCAGAGGCCCGAGCCGATGCCGCAGAGCGAGAGCTGAAGGAGCTCCGCTCGACTTCAACGAGCACCGAGGAGAACTGACATGGCGCTGTTGACGCTGAGCAGGAAGGACAAGCGGCTGGTGGATCTACCCACCAGCTGGTCCAACAAGAACCGGCACGAGCAGCTCCAGAAGGCCGCTGCCGAGTCGTTCTCGAACCTGGTAGCCCTCGCCGTCGCCAAGTCGGGCGCGAACTTCCAGCTCTACGACGCGCTCCGGCCGATCGAGGAGCAGAAGGAGATCTTCTTCGACCGCTACCGGCGGACAAACTGGTCCTCGAAGAGGAACAGTTCGGACCGCTCGTACGACGGGTCGATCTGGCGGAAGGTGAAGGGCGCGAACGCGGCCTCGCCTGGCTTCTCGAATCACGGCTCCGGCCTCGCAGTGGACATCCACCCCGGCCCGATCCAGGAGGTCTTCAAGTCCGACGGCCCCGCCTGGGGCTGGTCCTGGGAGGAGGGGCAGGAGAACGGCGAGGACTGGCACTTCGTCTTCGTCGGCGGGAACCGTTACGCGAACCGAGGCTGGCTGGACCACGCCTGGGTGCAGAAGGTCGTCGGCGCGGCTGTGGACGGCAAGATCGGCACCGGCACGGTCGCGAAGATCAAGGCGTTCCAGAAGAAGCACGGCCTCGAGGCGGACGGCATCGTCGGCCCTGGTACCAAGAAGGCGATGCTGGGAAAAGGTGACGCCACCCCGGAGTCCTCTCCGAAGGAGCCTGATGCGGTGATCACGCCGTCCGAGGATGGCGGGTTCACGTACACGTATCTCCGCGAGGAGTGGGACACCCAGGGCATCTCCGAGGGTGTGCACCCCTACGACGCGCCGGTGAAGGGTATCTACCTGCACTGGCCCGCCTCGCAGGGGAAGATGATCGGTGCCAGCGCCGAGGATATCGCCAGGACGCTTCGTGGCTACCGCCGCGACCACATCGTCGGGAACGGCTGGCGCGACATCGCCTATGGCGCGGCGGTGGACTGGGCCGGTCGGACGTACCAGCTTCGCGGGCTGGACATGGAGGTCGGCTCGAACGGCGGCGACGCCTCGAACAGCGAGGCGGGCTCGATCCTGTACCTGCTTGGGATCGGGGAGAAGCCGACCCCCGCCATGATCGACGCGGGCAACGCGCTCCTCTCTCAGTATGCCGCGAAGTACGACGACGGCTACCTGCGCGGGCACCGCGAGTCGCCGGACGCCTCGACGACCTGCCCCGGCGATGAGATCATTGCGCTGCGAGACGCAGGCGAGATCAACTGGGACGGCAAGCCCGGAGCGGTCGTCTCGGGCGGCACCCTCGTGAAGGACTCGGGCAAGGGTCATGTCGTCGAGGACGGTCGCCTGGGCACGGACACCATCTCGGAGCTGCAGCGCCGACTCGGCGTGAAGGTCGACGGCCGAGCCGCCGAGGACACCTGGAAGGATCTTCAGATCGTGCTGGGCGCTCCGTACAAGGACGGGCAGATCTCGCGGCAGTCGCACAAGGCCGAGACGCTGGGCAACGGCGTCGTCGACCGGAAGTCGGCCTGGGAGTACACCGGCCCGAACAGCAAGGGCTCGCAGACCGTCGAGCGCCTGCAGAAGGCGGTCGGCGTGAAGCCGGACGGCGTGTGGTTCGAGAAGACCACGCTGGCGCTGCAGCGGAAGATGAACGCCGACCCGAACTTCCTGCGGGGGTGACGGCATGAGGACAGAGGGAGCGCCCCTGTCGAGGACGCCGAACACGTTTGCGCCCGGTTCCTGGGAGCCGGGACGCTTCCACCTGTCCGACGCGCTCCTCCTCAAGGTGACGCTGGCGTTCATGGCGTTCTGGCGAGGGTTCGACTACATCACTCCCCCGCCCAAGCTAGGACCGATCACCGAGACGATGATCCTGGCGTTCCCGTTGCCGGTGTGGGGTGGAGCGTTCATAGCCCTCGCGGTGATGCTGGCGGCGGGGCTGGCTCTACGCATCCACTTCCTGGTGTGGCTCGGGCACGGGCTGCTGGCGGCGGCATACGTTGCCGTCTTCGTCTCGCTGTCGAGCGTCTACCTCCAGAGGGAGATGTTCGAGGGCATCCGGTCGGCGACGGTGGTCCTCGCGCCGCTGGTTCTGCACGGGCTGCTGTCGTATCGGACGGGGTGGAGACCGCCGAACTGGGGGGTGGACGCCGATGAGTGATCACCCGATCCTGGTGTACGTCTCGCTGGGGGTGGCGGTTCTGCTGGTGATCGCGCAGGCGGTGCCGAAGATCCTCGGCCCGATCGGGACGGGGCTGGCAGAGTGGTCGCGGACTCGGCGCGAGAAGCGGATCGAGACCCGGCAGGCCGACATGATCGACGTGCAGCGGCAGGTGGAGTACCTCACCGAGCAGCGGAAGCGTGACCGCGAGGAGCACGAGCAGGAGAAGGCGGCGGACGAGGCGGAGATGGAGAAGCTTCGCCGGGAGTTCGCTGAGTACCGCCGGATGTGGGCGGAGCGCGAGGCGCGGTGGCGCGAGGAGTGGCACCATCACCGGCAGTGGGACTACCGGGCGCAGGAGGCGCTGGTCGGTCGGCATCCGCCGTTCGACATCTCGCCGCCGTTCATGACGCCGGACCCTGATCCGGTCGCAGACATCTAGTAGAAGGAGGACGCGATGGACACGGAGCTGTTGGGTCTGCCCGCCGAGACGAGCACCGCCCTCACGCTGATTGCTACGGGCGTCATCGTCCCGGCGTTCACCGCCCTGTTCAAGTACGAAGGCATGCCGAAGTGGCTCAAGCGGGTCATCCCGATCGCGCTGTCAGTCATCGCTGCAGCCATCATCGTGGTGCTGGCGGGCGGTGGAGACTTCGCCGAGAAGCTGACCACCTGGCTCCTCGTCGCCGCGACTGTGGTCGGCATCGCCCAGGCGGTCTACTCGGCCATGCCCGCCGCGTGGAAGCGCCTCGAGACGGCCACCCACCGCGCCACGCGTCCTGCAGGCGAGACGGCGGACCACGACCGGCCCCCGCGCCCCGACACGCACGCCTGACTCGCCTGTGAGACGCTCACGGCTCCCTGCGAGCAGGTAGGGTAGTACCAGTGGCGAGGACGCGTCGGGGTGAAGCCGCCACTACATGCGAAGGCCCGGTCACCGTCTCCTGTGACCGGGCCTTCGTCATGCCTGGGGTCAGAGATCCCCGACGCGCTCAGCCTGCTCGTAGTCGATGAACACGCTCACGATGTCCTCGGGCACCTCCGGGCCGATCAGTGGCACGGTGTTCTTCGCGGAGGGGCGGGTGCTGTAGGGGTACTTGTCCCAGAGCTCCATCTGCCGGTCGATCAGGTCGTAGTTGGTGTCGGTCCAGTCGTAGGTGCTGGTGGTGACCTCCTCGTAGGTGTAGGTCTTCCCCTCGCTGTCGACGATCTCGGCCTCGAA
>CAZLDH010000053.1:0-17428 GCA_964558275.1 uncultured Chitinophagaceae bacterium | reverse complement strand
GCAAAAAAGAAAGAGGAAACCTCTAAGAATAATCAAGCTGTTTCAGCGGCTCAATATGTCAGTGCAAGTATCCTGCTAATCTCTTATGGCTATTTGAAATTATTGGGAGCTAAAGGATTAAAGGCTACTACAGCGTTTGCTGTGTTAAATGCAAATTATATGAAAACCGCTTTAGAAAAACATTATCCGGTTTTATATAGTGGGCATAATAATACTTGTGCGCATGAATTTATTGTAGATGTAAGAGATTTTAAAAAAGTGGGAATAGAAGCGGAAGATATTGCAAAGCGTTTGATTGATTATGGGTTTCATGCCCCTACCCTAGCTTTCCCTGTGCCTGGAACCTTGATGGTAGAACCAACAGAAAGTGAGGATAAAAAAGAATTGGATCGCTTCTGTAATGCCATGATTTCTATTCGTAAAGAGATAGAAGACATAGAGAAAGGAGTAGCAGACCAAGAAGATAATCCGTTAAAAAATGCACCACATACGCAATCCATGGTTATTGCAGAAGATTGGAATCATAAGTATAGCAGAAAACAAGCAGCTTTCCCTTTGGCTTTCATAGAAGAACATAAATGCTGGCCACCTGTTTCCAGAATTAATAATACACAAGGGGATAGACATTTAATCTGTACCTGTGAGCCGGTGGAAGCCTATATATGATAACAAAATGAAAACCGGGTAAGGTAGGAGAATAGAGGGACGTACAAACGACTAGCGAACAGAATAATTTTTTTCATTCTTACATTGTATATATGTTCAAGTTCTTTTCTGTTTCTATATACCTTTGCAAGCACCGAATTTATGGAGATAAGTCGGAATCGTATTATCTTTGTAGAAAGCGATAAATCTATTTAAGATGAATGACGTAGAACATAACCTTGAAATTGTTTTAAGGAGAATTGAAAAGGCTTGCGAAAGTTGTGGTAGAAATCCACAGGAAGTGAAACTTCTAATGGCTACAAAAACAGTGAATCCTGAACGGATTAAGACAGCATTAAACACAGGACAAAGATTGATTGGAGAAAATAAAGTGCAGGAGGTGAGGGATAAATTTGAAGCTTTGAAAGATACCAAGCATACCAGTCATTTTATTGGGCATTTGCAAACCAATAAAATTAAAGATATATTAAAATATGGCGTCTCCTGTATTCAGTCTGTAGATAGATTAAAATTAGCTAACAAACTACAAAAGCGTCTTGAATTTGAGAAAAAGGAATTGGACGTTTATATTCAGGTCAATACCTCTGAAGAAGAGAGTAAATATGGTATTGCTCCTGAAAAAGCAATTGAATTGACCAAACAAGTGGCATCATTGGATCGGTTGCATATTAAAGGGTTAATGACAATTGGTTTATTTAGTGCAGAGGAAACGAAAGTACGTAAGTGCTTTCAGATACTGAAAGGGATTCAACAGGAAATTATTGCTTTGGGTTTATCTGGAGTAGAAATGAAAGAACTTTCTATGGGAATGAGTGGCGATTTGGAAACAGCCATTGAAGAAGGTGCAACCATCGTACGCGTAGGCACTGCTATTTTTGGGAAAAGAGTCTATCCTGATAGTCATTATTGGAATGAAAGAAACAAGGCGGATTAGGTTCCAAAATGTAGTCCTATGCTATGACGGCCGGAATCTTCCCTGTCATGAAAAAGGAAGAAAAGAATCTAAGGTATGGAACGAATAGGAACAAAATAATAGCCAATGGCCAACAGCTAACAGCCAACAGCTATTTGCATTCATGAATATCCTCCATAATGCGGTTTGCAATATTTTGAGCTGTCGTTTCAAACTGGCTTTCGGCGTAAATACGGATAATAGGTTCAGTATTGGAAGGGCGCATGTGTACCCAATCTTCATCAAATTCTATTTTTAAACCATCTATTTTATTTTGTGGACGATTTTTATATTTGTCCGAAATTTGATTAAAAATTTCTTTTATATCCGTATCCTGGTCTAATTCTATTTTATTTTTTGATATAAAGTAACTTGGATATTGTCCTCTTAAGCTGGAGATAGATTTTCCACTAAGCGCTAAATGTGTCAGAAATAATCCAATACCCACAAGTGCATCTCTTCCGTAGTGTAACTCCGGATCAATAACACCGCCGTTTCCTTCCCCTCCAATAACAGCCTCCACTTCTTTCATTTTGTTTACTACATTTACTTCACCTACTGCGGCAGGAAAGTACGCACCTCCGTGTTTTAAAGTAACATCTTTAAGTGCGCGAGTGGATGATAAGTTGGAAACGGTGTTACCTACTTTTTTACTTAAAATGTAATCTGCTACGGCTACCAACGTATATTCTTCTCCGAAAGGTGCTCCATTTTCACAGATAAAACACAGGCGATCAACATCCGGATCAACGGCAATTCCCAAATCCGCATCTTGTTTTCTTACCTCGTTAGAAAGTTCAACCAGATTTTCGGGTAAGGGTTCAGGATTGTGCTCAAACTTTCCTGTTACTTCGCCATTAATAATCACAATATCTTCAATCCCTAGTGCTTTTAGAAGTTCCGGTACGAAAATACTACCTGTGGAATTAATGGGATCAAGTATTACTTTGAATTTTTTTGCTTTGATAGCTTTAGCATTGACTAGTGGATGATTTAAGACGGCATCAATATGCTTTTGTAGATAACTATCATTCGCTTCTATTTGTCCCAGGTCTTTTATTCCTGCAAAATTAAAATCTTCTTTCTCCGCGATATCTAGAATTTTGGCGCCGGCCTCTGCGGATACGAATTCTCCTTCTCCATTTAATAACTTTAAGGCATTCCATTGTGCCGGATTGTGACTGGCAGTAAGGATGATCCCTCCATCAGCTTGTTCACCGGTTACCGCAATTTCTACGGTAGGGGTGGTAGAATAGTCCAAATTTATTACGTCCAGACCAATTCCTCTTAGGCTGTTTATTACCAGTCCTTGTACCATATCTCCGGAAATCCTTCCATCGCGTCCGACAACTACTTTCTTAGCTTTTTCATTTTGCTCCTTTAGCCAGACTCCGTAAGCGGTAGTAAATTTTACAATGTCTAAAGGGGTTAGACTTTCACCTACTTTCCCTCCGATTGTTCCACGGATTCCTGAAATAGATTTTATTAAGGACATAGTATGCTTTTATTATAATTAGGGGGGGCAAAGATATTGATAAATTGTAAAGAACTATCTTTGTGTACCAAATAGTTTTCAAGAAATAATTAAAGGATTACAAAAATTATGATTCGTTAAAATGGTTATGGAGATGGAGAAAGTACTTTTTATTGTGTCATAAATTGTATTTATTTACATGAGAAATGAAAAGAAAAATTTGGAAAATGTATGTGGTTCGTGTTTCTTTGAGCTTTTTTAGTTTATTTGCATAAATTCATGTAAGGCATCATTATCTTGCAGATATTCTGTGTGGAAGGATAGTTGTTTTGCTAATAGGTCCTTTAACCGGGAAGGTTTTTAATCGTAAAATATCTTTATTTAGCTCATGAGGTGGCTATTTTTATTGCTTATTTTTGTATTTACTTTAATTGGAGGGCTTATTCCTTTATGGTTTAAACGCATGCAGTCGGCTGTAATGGTTTACCTTTTGGCTTTTACCGGAGCTTTTCTATTGGGTATTACTTTGTTACATTTAGTCCCTGAATCTTTTGAAGAGTTAGGAAAAGTGGCGGGCTTATTTATTTTCGTTGGTTTCTTTTTGCAAGTTTTTTTACAGCAATGGTCGCATGGAATGGAGCATGGTCATAAGGTGGGAGCAAAATCTAGTCATGCTATTTCTGTGGGAGCGTTTAGTATTGTAGTAGGACTTTCGATTCATGCTTTTATGGCGGGATTGCCTTTGGGGTTTACTTATGAAGATCCTGCAACATTACCGGCATTATCTGTAGGTATCCTATTGCATAAAATCCCCGAAGCATTAACGCTTATGGTAATGCTTATACACCTTAGAAAACAGGCTAAAGGGAACCTTAGACTACTCCTATTGTTTTCA
Organism: uncultured Chitinophagaceae bacterium; assembly: GCA_964558275.1. Classification (GTDB taxonomy): domain Bacteria; phylum Bacteroidota; class Bacteroidia; order Chitinophagales; family Chitinophagaceae; genus FW021-bin31. The sequence continues at coordinate 13,441 of CAZLDH010000053.1, read as the reverse complement.
CTTGTTACGCCCTTGGCTGCTTGTCTGGTGTATTTCTTGAATTTTGAATTTGCGGTGATGGACATTATATTAGCGTATGTGATTGCCATAGTGACCGGCGCATTCTTACATATTTCTACTACTATTTTCTTTGAAAGTGGTGCGCAACATCATGAATTAAATACAGGTAAAATTGTCAGCATGCTTATTGGCTTTTGCATGGCAGGTTTAACTTTGTTATTAGAATAACAATTTTTTGTACTTTAGACTTCTTAAGCTGTATAATCAACATATGGAAATAATTATCATTTTAATATTAATTCTCTTAAGTGGAATCCTTGCGATGTCTGAAATTGCAATGGTGTCTTCTAAGAAATTGAAACTGAAAGCAGAATCAAACAGAGGGGATAAAAAAGCAAAGAAAGCGCTAGATCTTATTCATAATCCGGATCGTTTTTTCTCTACTGTACAGATTGGAATAACGCTTATTGGTATCTTATTAGGTATATTTTCAGGGAAAGAAATAACAAAAGCAGTTGCAAATTTTATTTCCCAGTCTGACTTTTTGGCTCCTTATAGTAATTCTATAGCCAGTGTAGTGGTAGTGGTTGTGGTGACTTATTTTTCTTTGGTATTTGGAGAGCTCTTCCCAAAACGTATTGCCATGTCGGCTCCCGAAAAAATCACTAAGTTTATGACCGGCCCTATTGGGTTTATTTCCACTATTGCTTTTCCGTTTATTTGGTTTTTGAGTAAGTCCAGTGCTTTTCTGGTAAAAATATTTGGCATCCAAAAAGTAGAAAATGTAATTACTGAAGATGAAGTGAAGGCGATGATAAGCGAAGGAACTACACTGGGTACAATAGATGCAGGAGAACAGGATATTATTGAAAGGGTATTTCATTTGGATGATAGAAGTATTACTTCTTTAATGACCCACAGATCTGATATTATCTGGATTGATGTAAACGATTCTCCCGAACAGTATAAACGCAACATTCTGAAAGAATTGCATTCGGTTTATCCGGTTAGTGATGGACAAATTGATGACATCATAGGAGTGATTTATACCAGAGATTTATATCTTCATCCGGAAGGAACACCACTTAAGCAGTTCATGAAACAGCCGTTGTTTATTCCGGAGAATAATACCGCATTTCAGGTGATGGAGAAGTTTAAATTCGGGAAAACAAGTTTTGGGTTTATTGTGGATGAATATGGAGATTTTTTGGGTATGATTACGATGAAAGATATTTTGGAAGCCATTGTGGGGGATATGCCGGAAGAAGATGAGACAGATTATGAGATTATTGATCGCAAGGATGGTTCTTTTCTTGTAGATGCTCAAATCCCATTCTATGATTTTCTCAGTTATTTTGAAAAAGAAGATTGGATTAATGATGAAGAACAGCAAGAGTTTGATACACTAGCCGGGTTTATTCTTTATCATCTGGAGCATATCCCTTACGAAGGAGAGAAGGTGGATTGGCGTGGGTTCGTCTTCGAGATTGTGGATATGGACGGACACCGAATTGATAAAATCTTGGTAGATATTTCTTCTAAAAAGAAAAAATATGATAATCGGAGAAACGAAGATTCATAGAACTTTCCGAAAGATTCTATCGCCGGAGAGTTCTATGAAGAAAAAAATTACTTGTCGAAGTCTTCCTGCCATTTTTTCATTCCGCCTTTCAGGTTGTTTACATTTGTAAATCCCTTATTTTCCAGTATGAGTGCTGCTTGCCCACTTCGATTTCCACTCCGACAATAGACGATAACCTCCTGATCTTTTAATTCATCTAGTTCGTCGATATCGTCGTTGCGGAACCTTCCCAAGGGTATATGTTTTCCTCCAATATTAAACTCTTCTCGTTCGCTGGGTTCACGAACATCTATCATGTTTAATTTGTCTCCCTGATCTATTTTGCTTTTAAGGGAGCCTGTTGTAATTTCCTGCATAATGATATATTTTATTGAGGTAAAGAATCCAGTATGAAATTAGTGGTGTCGTAAGGGTTTTTGTTGGAAATCCATAAATCTACAACTGCGCCTGCCCTAATCCTGTTTTTTCTTCCTTCTTCATCTCTGACTGAAGGTCGTTGTTTATAGACATAGGCATTGGCGGTATCTGTAATATCTCCTTTGGTCAATACTACTCCGGTATTGAGTCCTCTGGCACTAATTAATTCTGATGCCTGTAGATAGGTTAGTCCAACTAAGCCGGGAACACTATTGGCTACATTACCAAGGCCATTACCCAAAACAAGTGTAATATGACTACCTTCCGGAATCTTTGTACCGGGTTTTATGGGCTTGTTGTTATACAGTTGGGCTAATACCGCATCTTCAGCTATATCCGGCTTGTATAATGTATCCCCTAGTTTTAGTTTTTGATTCTGCAAAGTCATTAAAGCACTTCGGAATGTGAAATCTATGAGATCCGGCATGATGGTGGAGGGTATTTCTGCTTTATTTAATGTTAAATAGATTGTTCTACCGGGTTTGACCGTTTTATTACCTATGGGAGCCTGATCTACTACGGAAAGTGGGGGTAAAGAATCTACATAGGCAGAGTCTTTAACGACTACAATAAAATTTTCATTGGAGAGGAGGTTTTTTACATTGGAAATGTTTTTCCCAATCAAATCAGGAACTTTTATGGTCTCTCCATGATGCGTAAGCGAACTTAAGGAAGCAAAGAACGCAAAGCCTATTAGTGCTACGATAATTATGGCAGCAATTAGGTTGAATAAGAATGATCTATGCGTGATCCATTTAAACATAAGTACAATATATAGTGACAGAAATACCTTTTTCTAATTGCAAGTTTATGATTTTATTGCGAAACAGAAGAAAAACATGAATCTATTAACGTGTTGTAAAGGGTGTCCATTGATATGTTTTCTACTTTTAATTGTTTAGGAACAATGCTTTCAGGAGACTGACCCGGCGTGGTATTTACCTCTAAAAAATAAATTTCGTCATCTTCCTCTTTTAGGATGTAGTCAAATCTTACAATTCCTTTGCAATTTAACTTTTGATAAAGTTTTTTTGATATTTGCTGTATCTTTTTAGTATGAATTGTATTAATTGGTGCTGGGGTGATTTCTTCTGCCATTCCCGGACTGTATTTGGCCTCATAATCGAAGAAATCCTTTCCGCTTTTGATTTCCGTTAGGGGAAGAGCTAAAATCTCTTCTTGTGTATTAAAGACGCCACAACTTATTTCTCTACCTTGGATGAACTCTTCAATTAGGATCTGATTATCTTCCTTAAATGCTTTTTGGATCGCCGGTTTGAGTTTTGAGATCTCTGTTACTTTAGACATGCCTATGCTTGAACCTCCTTCTGCCGGTTTTACAAAAACAGGAAATTGTAATTGTTGAGCAATATTCTTTTCATCAAAAGGTTGCTTTTTGCGTAAGTGAATAGAATGTGCCACATTTACTATTGCCAACTCGGAAACAATCTTGTTGCAATAGAATTTATTAAAGGTAAGTGCAGAAGTTATGACATTGCAGCCGGTGTATGGGATCTGTAATAAATCAAAATATCCCTGCATTTTACCATCTTCTCCGGGAGTGCCGTGTATGGCTATAAAAACAGCGTCAAAAAAAACAACTGCTCCATCCAAATGAAGGGAGAAGTTGTTTTTATCTATTTCTATCTGTTGATTTTCGGCTGTCCGAAAAAACCAGGATTTTTCTGTAATGTAGATGGTGAATACATTATAAAGCGCTTCATTGATATGTCTGGCAATATTTTCTGCACTTTTTATGGAGATTTCGTACTCTCCGGAAAATCCTCCGGCCAGTAGCGCAATATTCTTTTTCATGCAATGGAATTAGGCATTAAAGATGCATCTTTTCCTTTTTGGCTAATAGCTCTTCTACGGATTCTTCGTGTTCTTCATCCGGGATACAACAATCTACCGGACAAACGGCAGCACATTGAGGTTCTTCATGAAATCCCTGACATTCTGTACATTTATCAGGTACAATATAATAGATATCATCACTAATGGGCTCGTGCCTTTCCGATACATCAGTTGATGTTCCATCCATAAGGGTATATTCTCCTGAAAGATCATTCCCGTCTTCCATTGCCCATTCAACACCTCCTTCATAAATGGCATTATTGGGACATTCCGGCTCACATGCACCACAGTTGATGCATTCATCTGTTATAACAATAGCCATAATAAAATTTAATTTTGATAATGATTCGATATTTTTGCCTCAAAACAAAAGTACTACATCTTTATATAATAAAATAAAAAAAGGAAATGAATTTACCATTATCGAAAAGGGTTAATTTACTTGTTAGATTAGGAGAATATATAAATAACTCAGAGAATGAAGAATGGGAGCATATAAAGCATAGTGCCTTTTTACACAACAGCTGGTTTATTCCTGAATTTGTAAATCAAGCAACTACGGCTATAGGAAAATTCTTTTTGCAAAAAAATAAGTTAGAGGCTTGGATATCAAACTATAATATCCCTGATATAATAGATCTTCCGAAGAAGATTGGTGTGGTCATGGCGGGAAACATTCCTGCTGTAGGTTTTCATGATTTTTTATGCTGTTTTTTGTCGGGGCATCATATAATATTAAAACTGTCTTCTAAAGATAAGGTGCTTGTTTCTCACTTTATTCAAAAGCTGGTTGAATGGGAACCTGCAGCAGAAGCTTATTTTTCCATCTCTGAAATGCTTAAAGGCTGTGATGCCTATATTGCTACCGGAAGCAACAATTCGGCTCGCTATTTTCATCAATATTTTGATAAATACCCATATATAATTAGACAAAATAGAACAGCGGTTGCTGTTTTGGATGGTACAGAATCTACTGAAGAATTAAATGCACTTGCAGATGACGTATTTATGTATTTTGGTAGAGGATGTAGGAATGTGACAAAAATATTTGTACCCGAAGAATATGATTTTGAGCCGTTGCTCAATGCCATGAAAAAGTATGATTATTTTAACGAATACCATCATTATAAAAATAATTTTGATTACCAATTGTCGCTTTTATTATTGAATAAATCTTATTACATGTCAAATGGAGTAGTCTTATTGCATCAGCATGAATCTGTTTTTTCTGCAGTAAGCGTGCTGCATTATGATTTTTATAAAGAGAAGGATGGCTTGCTTGCCTCATTGGCAGATAATAATGATTTACAGTGTGTTGTTTCCCATGGAAGTATTCCCTTTGGAAAGGCGCAAACGCCTGAATTAGAAGATTATGCTGATGATGTAGATACTATGGCTTTTTTAACGAGCCTGTGAGCATGTTGCTTGTAAATTTTTAATTACCTTTGCAGCCTTATTGAGACGGCATATCACTTTTTAAGTGATTCATTTGCAAAAAAGAATTCATGAATTCAGATAAAAACAGCCTCATTGGGTTTGTCATCTTAGGTGCTTTGTTAATTGGTTATATTTTTTATAACCAAAATGCTAAAGAGAATTTTGAAAAAGCCAAACAGGCGAAACAGGATTCCATTGCCATGGTTCAGCAACGGGTTGCTGATTCTATCAATGCTAGTGCTCCTGTAGCTTCTACTGATTCTGCGAATGCAGGTTTGACAGCTAATAGTGATACGGCTATCAATGATAGCAGCAGCAAAGGGGCTGTAGCTACTAAGACAAATAGCGAGAATACGCAGAGATATGGTTCTTTTTCGTTAGCCGCTACTACGCAGCCACAGCAGACAGTAATTGATAATGGAGTCTTTAAAATAACTTTTAGTTCTAAGGGGGCTCGTCCTAAGAAAATGTTGCTACATAAGTATACTTCATATGATAGCTCTCAGGTTATTTTGGAGGAAGGGAAGTACAATGATTTAAATCTGCAATTTATTACTACCGGACAAAAAGTCATTAATACGAGTGAGCTTAATTTTGATTTGGTAGCTAATAAGGAGTTGGCCGATAGTTCACAAAAGTTAGTTTATCGTTTATATGCAGGGGATACCAGTAAATATTTGCAATATACTTACGTGGTACATCCTGATAATTATATGCTTGATTTTGATATCAGTGCCATAAATATGGGCGGTATTATTTCTCCAGCCAATGATGCGCTTAAGCTTCAATGGAATTTACAGGGGGATCAGCAGGAAGAGGATCGTGAAGTGGTCAAAAGGTATACACAGGTATATTATGGTAGAAATAACGAATCAGAAGATTACTGGCGATTGGAAAGTGATTCTGAAAAAGATTTGGATGAGGATGTCCAGTGGATGAGCTTTAGACAACAATTTTTTAACCGGACACTCATTGCGAAGGACAAGGATTTTATTGCGGCTTCCTATAACAGCAAAATGGGGAGTGATGATGACAGTTATGTGGCGAGGGTGGATATGACTTTTAAGATCCCTTATACCCCTTCAGACCATTTTTCTTTCCCTATGAGCATGTATAGTGGTCCCAATGATTATTATACATTAATGTCTTATGGCGTCGGACTGGAATCCGTAGTACAGCTGGGGTATGGTATATATGCCTTTGCGAAGTATTTAAATAAATGGATTTTCTTGCCGCTGTTCCTTTTCCTTGCAAACTTATTTAGTGAGCACTGGGGACTTGCTATCATTTTTATGACCGTGGTAATTCGGTTGTTGACCTCGCCTCTGACTTATAAGAGTTATCTTTCTCAGGCCAAGATGAAAGCGTTGAAACCTGAAATTGATGAATTGAAAAAGAAGTATGAAGGGGATCAACAGAAATTTGGAATGGAACAAATGAGCCTTTACAGGCAGGCCGGTGTAAGTCCTTTGGGCGGCTGTTTACCAATGTTGCTACAACTTCCGATTTTTGCCAGTTTATATTGTCTCTTCCAGAGTTTAATAGAGGTAAGACACCAATCTTTTTTATGGATTGATGACTTGAGCAGATATGATTCTATTGCCCATTTGCCATTTAGTATTCCTTTTTATGGAGATCATGTAAGTCTGTTGGCTCTCTTAATGGCTGGTTCCAGTTTATTAATGAGCATGTATAGTATGAATATGTCGTCTATGGGGGGCGCCGGCGGAGCTAATCAGAAGATGATGAAGTATATGCCGTATATCATGCCAATTTTTTTCCTCGGATTTTTTAATCGTTTCGCTGCGGCACTTACCTTATATTATTTTATCTCCAACCTGATTACGCTTTTAATTCAGTTGTTTATTAAGAAGTTTGTAATAGATGAAGAAAAAATTCATGCACAATTACAGGCTAAAAGAAAGCAAAAGCCGAAAAAGAGTAAGCTGATGCAGCGTATGGAAGATATGCAGAAACAACAACAACAAGCGAACAGGCAGAGAAATCAACGTTAATTATTGATAAGGAGAATCGACTATGGTTCTCCTTTTTTATGTGTGGGAAGAAAACTTTTATAACTTGAAGGTTTTTGCTAACTTGCTATTATATCGAGGATAGATAAAGCTGAATCTAGTTTTTTGATTGAGCTGAACGGACGATCTTCAAATAAAGGGTAGTTATGAAAAAATTAAGTGACATTGTTATCTGGCGAAAGGCTAACAAAATTTCTAAAGAGGTACAAGCTACTGTTGAAAATTTGGATTGGGAAGAGAGCATCTCTTTAAAAGAGCGTATTACGACGACCATTGCAGAAGTTCCCTGCTTTATAGAACAAGGTTACTCAGAGAAAGAAAATTTGGTTGAAGCTTTAGATAAAGCGAAGAAGGCTTCCCAAAAAGCAAGGTCTTTGGTGTATGATAGCTTTATAGAAAATTATTTAACCAAAGAAGATTTTGATTACTTGTATAATGAGTTAGCACATCTTAGTTCGGATATTGGAAAATCTAAAATTAATCTTCTGTTCCCCGGAAGATAGTCCTCAATCCCTTCATTTATAGAGAGTAAACCAAACCTTAAAAAGAAAAACGTTTTTTCTTTTTAAAGGTTTTTTAAATTTTTATAGTACTATGTATTGCATAGTACTATATTTTTTATATCTTTGTAGAAAATAAGTATAGATGAAGATTGAAAACACACAATCTCAAATGAGAAAAGGGGTATTGGAATATTGCATTCTTGCTATTATAAAAAAGGAGGAAGTATATCCTTCTGATATTATAAAAAAGATGAAGGATGCGGAGTTGAAAGTTTTTGAAGGAACTCTTTATCCGTTATTGACGCGATTAAAAAATGCCGGTCTGCTTACTTATAGATGGGTAGAAAGTAGCTCTGGACCTCCCAGAAAATATTTCTCTCTTACAGAAGAAGGAATTGGATTTTATACAAGCTTGGAAGAAACTTGGGAACAACTTTCTTTAGCAGTCAATCAATTAACTGAAGTGCAAGAAAATAGTTTAGAAAAATAGAAAGTAATTGTATCATGAAAAAAGTGATGAATATTAATTTGGCAGGAAGGTTAATTCCTATTGAAGATACTGCTTATGAAAGCTTACAGGATTATTTAAAAAGTTTGTCTCTCTATTTTAGAAAGGAAGAAGGAGGGGAAGAGATTGTGCATGATATAGAGGATCGAATTGGAGAAATTTTTCAGGAAAAGTTGAAAAAAGAAGTCGAATTTATATCCGATATAGATATTGAACATGTTGTTTCGACGATGGGTCGTCCGGAACAATTGGAAGAAGAAACTTCTACAGAACCACAACAGAAAGCTACTTCAGGAGAAGGAGAAGAAGGCTATACATCCGAGCGTGAATTCCCCGGACAAGGTAAGAAATTAAAAAGAGATAAATCTGACAAGGTGCTGGGAGGGGTTTGTTCCGGAATGGCTAATTATTTTGAAATAGACCCGGTGGTAGTACGTGTTCTGGCTATTTTGGCATTTATATTTTATGGTATTGGGTTGTTGGTGTATCTTGTTTTATGGATAGCTTTACCGGGAAGTGAATCGCAGCAAAAAAACAATATTAAAAGCAGAATTTATAGAGATCCGGAGCATAAGGTAATTGGTGGTGTAGCTGCCGGGCTTGCGGCTTATTTTAAAGTAGATGTCATCATCTTTAGAATTATTTTTCTTTTGCCGTTGTTGGGATTTGGTATTTCTCGAATGTTTAATCCCCCTTTCCATGTGGCACAAGGCGTATGGGAAGGATACTTTTATCCGCTCTCTATACTAAATGCACTTATTTTCCTCTATTTTATATTGTGGATTGTTTTACCCAAGGCGGTTACCAGAGTCGAAAAAATGCGAATGAGAAGAGAGAAGGTTGATTTAGAAAGTCTTTCACGGGCACATGACAGTTCCGGTTTCGTAAAAAAAAAGTAAATGATTCTGCAAATCATTCTACTTTGGAGGAGGAAGAATCGGTATCCGAAAAGAAATCGAATAATGTATGGCGTATAATCTTTAGGGTTGTTTTCTATATCATTATAGGCTGTATTGTGTTGGCTTTTATCGTCTTGCTATTGGCGATAGTTGGTTTTTTATGGGGTACACATATTGGAGAATGGATTCCTTCCTTTTTGAATATTATTCCCTGGCGAGTGATGTGTCTTGTCTGATTTTATGAATATTTATTTACTATAAACTATCTTTGGCTTTATATTGATAGGATGTTATAAGGTTTGAATTGATGTTTATTTTCCAACTTATGGGCAACATTTTATTCTTTAAATTAGCATCAGATTTTCCGGCAAGTATAATAATGCTGTCGTTCAGCCAAACGATTTGCTGTATGGTTGTTCCCGGACCGGTAAAAAGAAGTCGTTGCCTTGATTGCTTCTCCAATTGAACTAAATTGATTTCATTATCCGCAGATTCTCTTTTTACCCCCTTTTCTGAGGTTAACTTTCCATTCTTGTAATTATTGAAAGTTACAGCATATTTTTGATTAGGAGATTTGATGAGATATGGTTGAATTTGCTTCCATTCCTTATGAGAGTATGTTTTGACAGAATATTTGCGAATGGAGTGTTTGTCTTTCTTTTTCAATTGGTTACTGGAAAATCGGGGAAACTCCGCTTTAATATCTTCTCTCCATGTTTTAAATTGAGGACTTTGAATTATTTTTTGGAACTCCATTCTCTTATGGGCATTTAATAGAACTGTGGAATCCCTCTGTTTAGAGGAATTCCTTCCTTTGTTTGAATCGCAAGCCCATAAGGTTAATATAAAGCCACTTAAAAGAAGTGTGTATACGAATGTTTTGAATTTTAAATACCTCATTTTAAGTGCATTATAGAATAATAGGGTTAAAGTGGTAGTTCTTAGATGTTTTTAGGCAATACCTCCATCTTATAACCTTTCTTACTAAAATGTTCAAGCACTCTTGGTAGAACATAACTCATTCGTTCCCATGCCTTATTACTGTCATGGAAAACGATAATAGATCCTGATCTAAATTTGAAAAGTACTTCCTGTAAACATTTTTGGGGACTTCTGTCTGGGTCAAAATCACCACTAAGAATATCCCACATAATGATTTTTAATTTAGGAATTTTTTCTTGTAGCGCCTTTATCTGTTTTGATTTTATTCTTCCGTATGGAGGTCTAAAGAAAAAGGAAGGAATATGTTTTTTTGCTTCTAATACGTTTTCCACATAAGTTTCCGTTTTGGTATTACTTCCTTTTAAGTGGTTGTGTGTATGATTTCCAAGCGCATGTCCTTCGTCAAATATTTTCTGAAATAGATCAGGATGCTTCACCACATTTTCTCCAACACAAAAAAAAGTAGCTTTGGCATTATATTTTTTTAATTCTTCAAGTATAAAGGACGTTGTATCAGGGTTAGGACCATCATCAAAAGTCAGATAAACCGTCTTTTCGGCAGGATTTAATTTCCAAATACCTTTTTTATGAAATGCTCTCATCCAAGCCGGAGTTCGTGTGAAATATGCCATAATATAAATAAATCTATCTCTTTCAAAAGTACGGTTTAATTCTTGAAGCAGAGATTTAATTGCTTGGAACTAACAATATTTTAGGGTCTTCTATTGTAATAAATTCATAAAAGAGGTGAAAAATCAAAGCGGACTGAGGGTTTTTCTTATTTTTGCTACTTTAGCTAATGAATAAAGCGATTGAAAATTTTTGAGCGGTGATAAGCTGGAATAACTTTTGCTACTTAAAAGCGACTGGTATTTTTTATTCATGCTGTATGAAAGAAAATCAAACAAGAATGTTATTTTTATTATGCAACGAAAGAAATTTATAATGCAGGGTATTGATATAAAAAGTGTGATGAAACGAATCTTATTAGTAAGTTGTTGCTTTTTATTTATTTCAATGACGGCAAAAGGACAGGGATTTGTCTATTTTCAAAGTGAAAACAACAACCCTTTTTATCTCAAAATAGGGGATTCCCTTATTAGTAGTAATGCAAGTGGATATAAAGTGCTGCATAACTTACCTCAAGGAGAACAGATTGTTATTGTTGGTCTGGCAAAAAAAGATATTCCTGAGGCCGCATTTAGTATTTCGGTAAAAGAAAAAGGAAGTAAGGGGTTTCTTATACAAAAGAATTCCGGAGCCTTGCGATTGGAAAATATTCAAAATAATAATTTTCTAAAACCGGTTAAAACTGCTTTGTCTGCCGGTAGCCGGCTTGCATTGAATGAGAAGGAAAAAGAACTAATAAAAAGAAAAGCCGTAGATGCAGAGGAAGGTAAAGAGGGTAATCAGGGCATGATTGCTCAAGTTACACCTGCTGAGAAGGAAGATACTTCTCCACCTCAAGAAGAGAAAAACGGATTTTCTTTTGATAAAATGTTGAATGCGGTAACCGGTGATGCTTCAGATGTTCAGAGTACGCAAGGCAATGAAATGAAAAAGGTTTCCTCCGAGACATTACAACAGTCCGAAAATAAGGAGAAGACTGATGATTTATTAAAAGAAGAGGAAAAATCAGATTCAGAAGGAGCAAATTCCATTTTTAGTAAAATGCAGTCATCGGACGATAATAAAGAGAAAAAGAACAAGGCGTCAATGTCAGACAATAATACGCAGACTGAGCCGGTAGTTGCAAGCCATCAGGATAAGAAAACCAAGAATAACAAAAAGAACGGAGTCCTTGGTGCGTTTGATAAACTACTTCAAAAAGGGAAAAATGTTTCTTTGCCGAAATCAAACGGAAAGGGCTCTGCCAAACATCAAGATACTCCGCAAGAAGAGCCAACTAAATCTGAAACCAAGGAGTCTGTTTCAGATCTTTCTTTTCTTGATTTTGATAATGTAAGTACTGCACAATCACAAGAAGATACTGCGTCAGTTATGGGGAATGCGGGTGATGAAAGCAATCTTCTGCCAGAAAATGATGCTGCAGATAATAGAAGATCTAAGAAAGGAATTAGCTTTGATGATTTACTAGCAAAAATTGATACTGCTTCCAACTCCTCGGACGATAAGAGTATTGCGCACCCTTTATTAAAAGAGTCAAGACCCGTGGCGGATAATAATTGTAATGGACTTGTTAGTCATGAGGAACTGCGTAAATTAAAAAGTCAGATTGCTTCTAAAAGAAGTGATGCTTCCATGTTACGGGCTTTTAATCATAATGTTCCTCAGGATAAATGTCTGACAATAAATCAGATTCAAGAGATGGCCTATCTCTATCCTTCAAATAAAGCCAGACTTCAATTCTTGCAAACTGCTTACCCGCATTGTAATAATAAGAAAGCGTATAAAAAATTATCCGCTACTTTAAGTAGTCAGAAATATAAAAAACGATTTAAGGCATTATTCCATTAAATTCTCTGAAGGATGTCAAGATTTTTTTTGGAAGTAGCTTACGACGGACAAATACATTCAGGTTTTCAGATTCAAAATAATGCACCGACAGTTCAGGGAGAACTCAACCAAAGCCTTGAAGTTATTTTAAAAGAAAAAATAGTTACCTATGGATCGAGCAGGACGGATGCGGGAGTACATGCTTACCAGAATTTTCTGCATGTAGATTTGGAGACGGATGAAATCTTAAAAAGAGTTTATAATATTAATGCCATTTTACCGCCAAGCATCGCATTACGCCATGTTTATAAAATGCCTCCTGATGCACATGCGCGTTTTTCTGCTACCGCCCGATCCTATAAATATGTTATCTACACTCAGAAAGACCCTTTTTTAAAGGACTTTGGTTATTTTTATCCCTTTCCTGTTAATTTGGAAAAGATGAATATGGTAGCAAAATCTATTGTGGGAAGAAGAGATTTTAGCTCCTTTTCTAAAAGAAATACACAAGTCAATAATTTTTATTGTGATATTCAGGAAGCTGAATGGTTAAGGACAGCGGACTGTATTGTATTTGAGATAAAAGCAAATCGTTTCTTGAGAGGAATGGTAAGAGGGCTGGTAGCTACCATGTTGAAAGTAGGCAGAGGAAAAATATCTCTTGCTGACATTAATGCAATATTGGATCGTAAATCCTGTGGCAGTGCAGATTTTACTGCCCCGGGCAGAGGTCTATTCTTAAAGAAGGTTCATTATCCCAAATATTTTTTCAGATAAAAGTTTGCTATTAAAATAAAGGGGTGTAG
>CAZLDH010000052.1:0-17616 GCA_964558275.1 uncultured Chitinophagaceae bacterium | reverse complement strand
GATTTTTGATGGTCACAGATTTTAAAACCATCTATGCCAGAGATACCAAATTACAAACCAATAAGGAGTTTGAAATAGACCGTTTGTCGGAACAGGTGGATTTCTTTTTGCCCCTTTCAGGTGCCGAAATTTATCGGGTGAGAACAGACACCAAAGCTGATAGAGAGGCGGCCTAACAACTGGGGAAGCTTTATGATCTATTGGTAGATGAGAATCCGGACTGGGTGGCCCAAGGCAGTCATCACTTGAATGTTTTTCTGTCGCGGATTCTGTTTTGTTTTTACGCCGATGATACCGGTATTTTTGAACAGCAAAACATTTTTACCGAAAGTCTGGCCAATAACACACAGGTGGACGGCAAAGATACCGCTGCGTTTTTGGACCAGCTTTTTCAGGTGCTAGACAACCGAAAAGAGGACCGAAAAAATGTGCCTGCTTATTTGAAGGCTTTTCCTTATGTCAATGGCGGCTTGTTTAAAGACCATATTCAGTGCCCCAACTTTTCTTACAAAGCCCGAAAATTATTAATCGATTCCGGCGAGCTGGACTGGTCGGAGATCAACCCCGATATTTTTGGGTCGATGATTCAGGCGGTGGCCGACCCGGAAGAGCGGACGCATTTGGGAATGCACTACACCTCGGTAGAAAATATCTTGAAGGTCATCAAACCTTTATTCTTGGATGAGTTGTATGAAGAATTTGAAAAGCATAAGAACAACCCAAAGCAATTAGAAAAGCTGCTCTACCGCCTTTCAACAATGAAATTTTTTGACCCGGCTTGTGGCAGTGGCAACTTTTTGATTATTACCTACAAAGAGTTGCGGTTGCTGGAAATTCGCATCATTCAACAATTGATTGCTACGCAAACGCAGGGCACAATGTATTATACCCAAATTCGCCTGGCGCAATTTTATGGGATAGAAATCAAGGACTTTGCGCACGAGATGGCCATTCTTTCGCTTTGGCTGGCGGAGCACCAAATGAACCAAGTCTTTATGGACGAGCTGGACCAATATGCGCAAATCAGACCGATTTTACCCTTACAACAAGCCGGGAATATTGTGGTGGGCAATGCCGCCCGAATGGATTGGGAAGAGGTTTGCCCTATTGATGCTTCGATAGGCTCAGCAACAGCTTCGACAAGCTCAGCACCCGAAGTGTATGTGTTTGGGAATCCGCCTTATTTGGGCAAGAGTATACAGGAGAAAAGCCAAAAAAAGGATATGGATTTTGTGTTTTCTTCTTTATCAGGATATAGGAACTTAGATTATATCGCAATATGGTTCTATAAAGGGAGGAATTATATCGAAAAAACAAATGGACAAATAGCTTTTGTATCGACTAATTCGATTTGCCAAGGACAACAGGTCTCGATATTATGGCCCAATATTTTGAAAAATAATATTGAAATTGGTTTTGCTTATCAATCTTTTAAATGGACCAATAACGCCAGAGGGAATGCGGGAGTGACCGTAATTATTATTGGGCTTAGAAAAGGATCTAATGATCCTAAATATATTTTTACAGATACAATCAACAAAGAGGTCAAAAATATTAATGCCTATTTATTAAACGGTGAAGATATTGTAATTAAAGGTTTGAGCAAATCATTGTCTCAATTCCCTAAAATGACTAGTGGAAGTAAAATAACCGACAATGGAAATTTATTGTTAACACTTGAAGAAAAAGGGAAATTAATTGATAAAGACCCAGGAACTAGTTTGTTTATCAAGAAATTTCTTGGAGCTCACGATTTTATAATTGGTCAAAATCGCTATTGTATTTATGTGACGGATAATACCGTAGAGGAAGCATATAAGATAAAAGAATTGGCCAGGAGGTTTCAAAAGGTTAGAGAGTTTCGTTTAGGAAGTAGAAAGAAATCAACTCAAAGAAAAGCTCAGAGCCCCCATT
The DNA here is from genome assembly GCA_964558275.1 of uncultured Chitinophagaceae bacterium. Classification (GTDB taxonomy): domain Bacteria; phylum Bacteroidota; class Bacteroidia; order Chitinophagales; family Chitinophagaceae; genus FW021-bin31. The sequence goes on along the minus strand of CAZLDH010000052.1, from coordinate 15,702 downwards.
TCTTTGATGAAGACAAACATACTAATGAAGATAGTCTAATTATTCCGAGACATACTTCTGAAAGAAGAAAATACATACCAATTGGCTTTCTGACGCCCGATACTATTGTAGGAGACTCAGCCTTGGTTGTTTATGGAGCCTCCCCCTGGCTCTTCGGCGTCCTACATTCCCGGATGCATATGGTGTGGGTAGATGCGGTGGGCGGAAAATTAAAAACCGATTATCGCTATTCAGCAAAAATATGTTACAACACCTTTCCCTTTCCTGAGATTAGCAAAACCCAAAAAGAAAGTTTACGGCAATACGTGTTTGATGTGTTGGGCGAGCGGGCAAAGTATTCCGAAAAAACAATGGCCTATTTGTATGACCCGGATACGATGCCGGAGGGTTTACAACAAGCCCATCAAGCTTTAGATGAAGCCGTGGAGCGTATTTATCGCCTAACGCCTTTCCGTTCTGATGAAGAACGCTTGGAGTTTTTATTTAAGGAATATGAAAAGATGGTGAAAAAGACCTGACAGGTTTCTAAAACCTGTCAGGTCTCAGGTCGTCTCAGCATAAAGGGTTAAAATAAAAGAGTTATCTTTATTATCCAAATGACCGATAGACTTCGATGGTCAAACCTGACAGGTCTTGGAGACCTGTCAGGTTTATCTGGTTTATCTGAGTTTCAGCCAGGTGATTAAAATAAATCAATATGGACGCAAAAACAGAAATCTTACTTCCGGGAGGCACCTATCACATTTACAATCGGGCTAATGGAAATGAAAAGTTGTTTGTCAGCGATGATAACTATTTGTTTTTCCTTAATCGCTATCAAAAATATCTGAACAGGTTTCTGGATACTTTTTGCTATTGCTTAATGCCAAATCATTTTCATTTGTTGGTTCGGGTGAAAGAATTTGATGAGATAGAGCAACCAGACCTGAGAGACCTGACAGGTTTTCAAAACCTGTCAGGTCTCTCAGATGCAGAAAAAGAAACCCACCTTTCTGATTTAATTTCTAAGCAGTTTAGTAATTGCTTCAATTCTTATTCAAAAGCTTTCAATAAGCAACAAGGGAGAAAAGGCAATCTTTTTATGCGACCTTATAAAAGAAAAAAGGTGGAAGATGAGGCTTATTTTAGGAAGTTGGCTCACTATATTCACTACAATCCAATTGCCGCAGGGTTGACAAAAGATTTTAGTTGGCGATATTCTTCTTATCAAGCGTTAGTTTCTGCTCAAAATACACAGCTTTGCCGGGAGGAAATAATCGCTCTTTTTAACGACTTGGAGAATTTTAAATATACTCATAGCGTGGCACCGAAAATAAGTGGAATTGAAGAATGGTAGAAAAGGCCTTAGACCTGACAGGTTTCCAAAACCTGTCAGGTCTAAGGTCGGTCTAAGGTCTAAGAAACGGTATCCGGCATATTCCTGTAATAAAATTGTTTTGTCTTCAGTTTCTGCAATCAAAATCATTCGATTACGGTTTTTTCTATTTTCTTGTAAACAAAGTAGCTTTGTTAAAGGATTCTAATTACTTTTGTTTTCAGAATAAGATGTTATTGATATGGATTATAAGTTTGAGGATGCAGTAAAATATCATTACGGGAAATTTCCTCCTAAGGAAATTGATTATCACTCATTTATTCAGGAGTTGGTACGGGCGACAGATGCTTTGGCGCGGTTTGATCAGATACTAAAGAATTTGCACAATACCGAAATACTATTGGCTCCTTTAAGGAATCAAGAGGCGGTTATTTCTTCAAGAATTGAAGGAACTATCAGTACTATGGATGAGATTTTACAGTATGAGGCAGATCACGAAGGCGTGGAAAATACTTCAGGACGTTCGGATGTCATTGAAACTATTTTGTATCAACGTACATTGAAAAATGCGCAATCTGCCTTAGAAGAAGGCTATAAGCTTTCCATAAGCTTTTTAAAACAAATGCATCAGCAGCTTTTATATTTTGGGCGGGGTGCAAAGAAATCTCCTGGAGAATTCAAGAAAGAACAAAATTTTTTAGCCGATAAAATTCAAAAGAAAATATTGTTTGTACCCGTTAGCCCGGAAAAATTAAACGATGGTTTAGAACGGCTATTTACCTATTTGCAAGAAAGTAGTTTGCCGACTTTGATAAAAACAGCGATAATGCATTTGGAATTTGAAGCATTGCACCCTTTTCAAGATGGAAACGGAAGAATAGGCAGAATGCTAATCACGTTGAATCTTTGGAAAGAAAAGTTGCTTTCAGAACCTCATTTTTATATCAGTGGTTATTTTGAAGAACATAAAGACGTATATATTCACGAAATGCGTAAGGTTTCTACAGCCAATGATTGGAATGATTGGATCAAGTTTTTTTTAACGGCTGTCGAAAGTCAAGCGATAAGAAATTTACAAATAGCAGAAAGCATTAAAGCGTTATATGAAAATACGAAAGTTGAGTTTTCAGAACTCTTAGCGTCTAAATGGAATTTGAAAATTTTGGATTATATTTTCACAAATCCTATTTTCAGGAATAACAAATTTGTCAAATCCACCGGTATTCCGAATGCTACAGCAATGACGATTATAAAAAAATTGATTGAAGCAGAATACTTGGTTATCCGAGAAGAAGCTTCCGGTAGAAGAGCGGCGATGTATGCATTTGAGCCATTGATGAGATTAGTTAGAGTTTAATGTAAACCTGACAGGTTTTCAAAACCTGTCAGGTCTAACGACAAATAAAATAAATGAAATGAGCAAGGAATTACCCACCTATAAAAAACCAATCAATACCGTAGAAGTGACCTATGCCCAAACGGGTAACAGTAAATCGACGAATGCGATGGGAATGCGCGAAATGCAGGAAAAGGCTTTTGCGGCCCGAACAGCGCAGTATTTGCTGATAAAAGCACCGCCGGCTTCCGGGAAATCTCGCACCTTGATGTTTATCGGGTTGGATAAACTCATTCATCAAGACTTAGAAAAAGTCATTGTGGCCGTCCCGGAGCGGGCTATTGGCAGCTCCTTTGCGCCGACAGAATTGAAGAAGCACGGTTTCTTTGCAGATTGGGAAATGCAGGCTGAGTATAATTTATGTACCCCTGGATCCTCAAAATCTAAAGTTGATCAGTTGGTTGAGTTTTTGTCTTCCCCGGCAAAAATTTTGGTTTGTACACACGCTACCTTGCGTTTTGCTTTTGAGCGTGTGGCCCCCGAGGCATTTGACAGCTGTTTAGTGGCTATTGACGAATTTCATCACGTTTCAGCTGATGGCGATAATAAATTGGGCGGGGTAATCAAAGAGTTGATGAAGAAATCTAAAGCGCATTTAGTGGCGATGACCGGATCTTATTTTCGCGGAGACAGTGTGCCGGTATTATTACCTGAAGATGAGGCTAAATTTCATAAAGTGACCTATGATTATTACGACCAATTGAATGGTTACAATTACTTAAAATCGCTTGGCATCGGCTATCATTTTTATCAAGGCCGCTATTACAAAAAGCAGGAGGAAAGCGGAATGTCTGCTTTAGAAGAAATTTTAGATGAAAATTTAAAAACCATCATTCATATTCCCAATGTCAATTCTGTTGAATCCTCAGGAGATAAATATGTTGAAGTTGACCACATTTTAGATTGTTTAGGAGAAGTCCAGTTTCAGGACCCGGAGACCGGTGTGATGCTTGTTAAGAGTAAACGTTCCGGTCGTCTTCTGAAAGTAGCGGATTTGGTCAATGACAATATGAAAGAGCGCGATAAAATTGTAGCTTATTTACGCGGCGTAGAAAAAGAAGAAGACATAGATATTATCATTGCCTTGGGAATGGCCAAAGAAGGTTTTGATTGGCCATTTTGTCAACACGCCTTAACGATAGGCTATCGCAGCTCTTTGACAGAGATTATTCAGATTATTGGCCGGGCTACCCGAGACAGTAAAAACAAAACTCACGCTCAGTTTACCAATTTAATTGCGCAGCCTGATGCCGTAGATGAGGATGTGAATTTAGCGGTCAATAATATGTTGAAAGCCATTACTGCTTCCTTGTTGATGGAACAGGTTTTGGCACCAAAGTTCAACTTTAAACCCAAAACGGATTTTGATGATGAAGACAAGGATGATGATAATGAAAGAACCATCAAAATACGCGGTTTTAAAACACCGACTTCGCAACGTGCTAAGGAGATTATTGAAAGTGATTTAAATGACCTAAAGGCTAAGATTTTACAAGATGATACAATGCTGAAGGCAATGCCCGGCAATGTGGAGCCTGAGGTTATTAATCAAGTATTAATTCCAAGGATTATCCGAGAAGTCTATCCTGATTTGGACGAAGAAGATGTAGAAGCGGTTCGTCAGCACGTGGTGACTGATGCGGTTATTAAAAATGGAGAAATTGAGGAACACGGAGATAAGAAATTTATCCGGATGGCCGATAGTTTTGTGAATATTGAGGATATAAATATAGACTTGATTGATACCATTAATCCTTTTCAAAAAGCATTTGCTATCTTGTCTAAAAATGTAACCACATCGGTTTTAAAATCCATTCGTGATGTAGTCGATATGTCGCGAATAGAAATGACCGAAGAAGAAGCCATTGCTTCGTGGGAAGGCATCAAGCGATGGAAAAAAGAAACAGGGCAAGCGCCGGATATTAATTCGTATGACCCCAAAGAAAAACGATTGGCGCAAGCTTTGTTATTGCTGCAGGATTTAAAAAGAAAAAGAGGATAAGGCCTTTTAAACCTTAAACCTAAACCTGACAGGTTTCTAAAACCTGTCAGGTTTGGGTTTGATAAAAAAATAAAATGAAGAAAAGTTTAGACGATATATTTAACGATGATGAATTTGGCTTGTTGGACAGCGCTCCACAAGCTAAAAATCCTATACTTACCGATGAAGATCGTTTAATTGATGCGTTTGAGGAACTCAATGCCTTCTATGAAAAATACAAACGCGCTCCGTCGCCCAGCTCTATGACGGAATTTTCGTTGAATGCGCGTTTAGAAGATTATAAGAATGATGAGCAAAAGCGGAGTCTGTTAGAACCATTTGATAAGTACAAGCTCTTAGGGAAACCTCAGAAAAAAGTAGCATCTGTCGATGATATTTTGGGAGATGATGATTTGGGCTTGTTAGATAGCGGTGGCGATGATTCTATTTTTACGTTTAAACACGCCCCAAAACCCGGAAGCCGAAAAGAAGCCGAATATATTGCGCGAAGAAAATCTATTTCAGAAAAAGATTTTGCTAAGTATGATCAAATGTTTAAGCAAGTACATAAAGAGCTGAAATCAGGAGAAAGAAAGTTATTGCCCTTTTCAGATCCGGAGCGTAATTTAATTGAAGGTAATTTTTATTTAGTGGACGGCTTACTGGCTTACCTGGAAGTCTCCAATGCCGAGGAAGTATTGAAAAAAAATAAATCAGGAAATCGGGTTAGACTGGAAGGGAGAACGCATACAATCTTTGAGAATGGCACCATCTCTAATATGCTGTTTCGCTCCTTGGGGAAAGCCATTCAAAAAAATGGAAAAATGATTACGGTTCCTGAGACTCTGCAGGAAAAACAACTTCAAGATAATCTGGGGAATATTAGAGAGCCGGAGTTAGATTCCGGATGGATTTATGTGTTAAAAACAAAATCTAATCGTCCGGAACTTCAAAACATTCAAAATCTATATAAGATAGGCTTGAGCACGCAGCCGGTAGAAGAACGCATTAAAAATGCGCCTAAAGAAGCGACCTATTTATTTGCTGACGTAGAAATCATCGCTAAATATAAATGTTGGAATACAAACCTGAACGTTTTGGAAAACCTTATTCATCGCTTTTTTGCCAAAGTTTGCCTAGATGTGGATTTATGCGATAAGGACAATAAACGCTACAATCCACGCGAATGGTTTGTCGCTCCATTATCGGTCATAGATGAAGCGATTAATTTATTACTCCAAGAAACAATCGTGAATTATTACTACGATGAAGAAGAACAGAAAATAAAATTGGAGTAGGTGCGTATTAGAACGAGGAAGGAATTGCTTTAAAGTATTGCGTTCGGGGAGGTGGAAAGCATAATAACCGGAAGCATAAAATAAGCTCCGCAGGATCGGTAAACCACACTCCTCCGATTATAAATAATGCTCTGACAACAACTTTCAGCATCTCAGAACCAACTCAATATAAGTAACAAAACACTTAATGCGTCACCTTACTTCCGGCAATCGATTTGCCAAGCAATGCAGTCTCCTGCAATGGCTGAAGGATTTCCGATGTCTTTACTACTTCATAATATACTTGTGCGTTGTCCTGATCCGTCCAAGCCACCAGCACTTTTTCATTTCCTAAAGGAACAACCACAGGATAAGAAGCATGGCTACGCTGCGGTGAAATTCTTTTCCTAAAGAACCCCTCTTCATTGACTTTATTCACAACAATCCGGCTATAGAGGGAGTCTCCGATCCGGTAATTCTCATCATGTGCAATAATTCGACTGCCGTTTGGTTCTAATGTAAGTTGAATAAAGCGGCTATTCGGATTGAGAAAGCGTTTGTTCATAATTTCATTGTTACTATTTAAAGCAGCATAATATACACCACTTCCTTTCTTAGCTCCGGTGTACCACGCTACATAGGTCAATCCATTCCTAGTTGCTACTGACGGTCCGGCATGAGGGCAACCGTCAACGACCCAATGATCGTGACTGAAGGAGGTAGCTCCACTAAATGATTTCCCATTATCAGAGGAAACACTCACCGAAATATCCCTTATAGATCCGGGCAAGATATCCCGAAAGGCAATACTTATATTCCCCTTTTTATCGCTACTCACAGCTGTTCGACAGCACTGGCATGCATAGCGTGTAATAAGCACCTTTTCGCCGAATCCGGCAGTGTCATGTGTTTTAGCAAAATACAGCGGTCTTGCCATGATTGAATCTGCCGTGCTTTCGCCAAGCCACGAGATTCCTACTTCGCCATCCGCCAAAGACGTCAAACCGGAAAAACTTGCTGATAAACCATGTTTCAGATCTTGAGGTGCCACGGATTGGGGCTTAGTCCAAGTTTTTCCATTATCTGAAGACCTTACAAAACGAATATCTCCCAAACCCCATTTCGAGCCTTTATAGGGCGTTGAGGTTTCATAGGTTGCAATAATGGTTCCGTCGGGTTTTACTGCTAGCTTCGGCATCCCCTCCTCATGGATACTGGCATTCTGTTCTATAGGTATAGATATAGGAGCTAAGAATTGCCCTTTTGTCGTATCAAATCTCGCAAAAAAGAAATGAATTTTCTCCTTGCTATCGGTCTCCACCCAACTCACAATCGGAAGACCCCGCTCATCCCTGCTTAAATAAACGCAGGAAGCATGAAGAGTAGAGTCGGACAAAAGAAAGGGTACGTTTCCCTCTTCATGAGACTTCGGTTTATTTTGACAAGCTGTCAATAAGACTGTGACCATCAATAAGATAATAGAATAGCTGATTATATTTTTCATACTTTATATTTTTCTAACTTTTATTTACGTAAATGAAATCCAATACCAATCTGAAAACGGCGTAGCTGACCGGCATCAAACTGATTCTTTCCATATTTATAATTCACAACGGTTGCATAAACCTCATTCGTAAGATTTAAACAGTTAAGCCAAACTTCAAATTGCGAGAAAGAATATCTCAAACCCGCATTGAATATATTATAACCATCGTAAAACTTCGTATTCTTGGCATCCGTATAATAACCATCTATACTCTGCCAATCCAATGAGCATTTAAATCCTTCAAAAAAGCGAGGTTTGTAGGTAATCTTTGAGTTAATAACATAAGGAGGAGCGCTTTTCATTTCATTTCCGGATACATCCGTTTTGTCAATAATGAAATTGACATATTCATGGCGCATATAAGTTCCCCCAAACTGAAACGACAGCTCTTGAACCGGCGCATAATGCACGCTTAATTCCACGCCCTGATGAAGCGTCTTTCCTGAATTTTGGCTCACAGAAGTCCCATCATCTTTCCTAAGAGAAACCACTTCATCATTACCAACCATGTGGTATAGCGCCAACTCAGCAAACCCCTTATCTCCAAGGTTTATCCATCCTCCCACTTCATAATTATAAAAAGTAGAAGGCTTTAATTCGGGAACAACATATTCACTGTAAATACTCACGCCCGGTGGATTAAATCCTACACTGTAATTAACATACAGACCATTTCCTTTCCCCAGGTTATAAGTAGCTCCCACTTTGGGTGTAAGATGGTCAAAGGTATTCGTTGTATTCTCCGGGCCCGTGAGTGGTCCGGGCGGAAGATGATTTGTAAAATTATAGGATAGTCCATCATATCTTAATCCTAAAACCACTCTTAATTTCCGCGTAGGATTTAGTGCAAGTTGTGTATATACAGCATAGTTGTAAAGGGCCGCACTATAATTTTTAATAACAGAATCCGGCGTATTAGAATAGTAATCATAATGCACTCCTTCTTCATTGTTCTTTATCCAAATCAATTCAGCATCGTAGCGCATTGGGCTATAATCAAAACTCAGTCCCGTAATCCAATCAATATTAAGAGGGGCAAAATGTTGGTGATGTTGAAAGATAGCACCATAACTATGAAATCGATTGCTATTTATCTGTCCGAAAGACAAATTGGGGTCATCTGTTTTCCTAATCCGATAGGAAGGATTCTGCCCCATATTATCTTCTCGATAATACAAAGTGAAATCCGTATGCCCATCATCCGACCAATCATGATTTAAAGAAACTCTAGAACGCACAAGTTGATCCGACCTATAGGTAAATCGTTGTAAACTTACCGGATTTTCGACATATTCCCGATCATAGAAGTGAGCACTATCCAAAGAACCATTCATGTCCGTTTTGTAATCTACATACGCCAATGTCGCCGTCAGGTGGGTTTGCGAATTGAAAGCATAGTCTGCACGAAAGTTAACCGCAGACTTATGGAAGTCCTCATGAAAGCGCTCTGCAACATTTCTATTCGCATAATAGCCCGCAACAGCCAGTCCTAATTTCCCTGTCGTTGTCGAAGCAGATATATTGGTTCGTTTATACCCTCTGGAGCCCCAGAGCAATTCCACATTAGTCTGAGGCAAAACAGAGGGCTTCTTGGTAATAAAATTCACTACTCCGCCCACAGCTCTACTCCCATAAATGGAAGACGCCGGACCTTTTATCACCTCAATACGCTCCATTGCTTCACTATTGATTTCCAATAACGCGTTGTGATTCGTAATCCCGGTCGGACGAATGGGAATGCCGTCAACCATATAAAGATAAAGCACATTAAACCCAATAGGCAATCGCATAGCCATGGTATGTTGTTCATTTCCTAAATCCACCATATAAACCCCTGCAGCCTTGTTCAGTAATTGGTCTAGTTGCGTCGCATGGGTTTCTTTCATGTCTTGAGGGGAAATGGTAGAAATCGCCACCGGGGTATTCACACGGGGCTGACTGTTTCTACTGGCCGAAATAACGACTCGGTTTAACGTGGACTGAGAGGCTTTCAACGCGATGGAAAAAGGAGTGCCGCTCACGGCTATCCTTTTAGGGACATACCCAATAAAAGAGACATAAAAGGAGTCTTCCCCGGAGGGTACCTGTAATTTAAATTGTCCTAAATTATCGGACTTCGTACCGACAGAAGTTCCCGGAATATAGATGGAGGCTCCTATAATAGGTTCTCCGGTGGCATGGTCGAAGATTTTTCCACTTATAGAAGACTGTGCATATATGGACATAGACAATAGCAGGCAAGCTACCGTCAAAATAGATCTTAAAGATTTCATTATGATTAATTATTGAAGAAGACAAGTTACCTTCTTCACATACTTCAATAGGAATGTGCATATACATCCCTGTTTTCTGCAGTTCTATATTCTTATACCGAAGGCATCCCATATCCAGCTTCTTAGCTGAAAATAGGGGTTAGCAGCTACCGCTATGCATGGCGTAACGACCGTAAATAAAACACAAAGCTTCTGCCCTGTTTTATTACTAAATAATTCGGTAAATAGAAAATGATTAAACTGTAGCTTCCGGCGGATGGAAGATCCCCAATACTGGGGAATAATGATGTTGTCTGCTCCTGCGATCAAATTTATGCGAAATGGAGTCTGCAGGAAGCGGAAGCGAAAGGGGTTGGTCAGGATAGAAGAGATTAATGACTAAACGATTTCCGGAATTCTCATTCTCCTGATTCTGACGATCTTGATTTTGGTCTAATTTCTTATGTAAAAAACAGTGGCCATGACATTCCATAGCCGGTCTATCCCGATTGACACAGAGATGAGACGCTATATATTCCTGGTTCAATTCAAAACCTAAAATAACAGTTAGTCGACTGAAACACTGCATCGAGAAACAAACGAGTAATAATATGGCAACAATGCGCTTCAAAATATTCTTTTTGACAATACAAAGTTAAAGCTATCCTATGTAGTAAAATACTTTTGATGCTTTAACCTATTTTCATTTTGCTCTTTTTGACATTAGAGTGACAAAGCTATCCAATAGTAACAAAGGATAAAAGAGTGGCAAATATTGTTCACCACTCTTTTTGCTTTATACTGTTAATCTAAAGCTTCTTCACGATGTTCTAACGCCTCTTCTACAGAAGATTCTATAAAATCTGTAATTCTTTCATCCGGTAATAAGGTATGTGAAGTCCAAACGTAATCTAGCCCGTGAAGTCTTTTTTCGAGACGGTCTTCAATTCCCCCATTAGACATCAATACAGGGACAATCAACGCACTACCATTATCCAAATTTGCTTTCTTTACTATATTTCTGAAATGCTGTTTAGCAGCATTATAAATATGTTCTGAGGCATCATCACGCAGTGTTAAATAAGTAACTTTTTTAAAATTATCTACACCAAATGCCGATTGAACCTGCGTGGAGATATTGTGTAACGTATTCATCCACATCATATTGTCCATTTTATCATTAGGACCATGAGCAACTAAGATAACCGTCTCTTTCTCAGGATGTTTACTTAATTCTTTAATTCGGTCAATTAAAATATTCACAACATGCGGATCATCATTTAATGGTTTTGCCAACAAAACATGCGCTTTTATATTTAGTTGAGGAAGATCAATATCTTTGTTATCTCCCATCATCATATGGTGTCCGTGACTTTCCTTTTTCATTTCATGATGAGCGCTTTGGTCTTTCTCTTTCATCCCGTGATGACCGCCTTGCCCATGTCCGTGTCCACCACCATGCCCATGCATCATCAACAGGGGAGGATCTGCAAGCGTATCTCTAAAACCCAGAAGGTATTCATTTTGACGAATAATCATGCTGTAGGAGGACACAAACAACTGTATCACAACAATGTTTTTTACTCCCTTCTCCTCCAATATATCAATACCTTTTTGCATTGAAGTCGGGTTGGCCATTCCAAAAGCTACCTGAACGGTATAGTCGTCTTTCAGCGGTGCTACGGCATTCTCAATGGTTGCATTCCATAAAGAATCGCCACCATGAGCCAACACGAGAACTCCTACATCATCTATATCCGGATCATTTGAAGCAAATACCGTACTGCCCATAAAAATCAGAGCTAAAAAAAGAATTAATTTTTTCATATTTATATTTTTATTGCTTTAATCAATCTTTTGTTAAGATTTATTATTCATTGTCTTCCGAAAGAAATAAATATTTAAAAGTATAATATCTGGAAGGAACATCTGATAGATTCTCTTCAGGAGCACCTTTGTAGTAACTCATAATTTTTACTTTTACATATTTATCATCATGTGTGTGGATAACAAGTAAGAATCCCGGATTAGGAGTTATTGTATGGTTTTGCATATTATATTCATACCATCCGTCGAATACATTCCCACTGGTGCTGTCTGAAAGGAAACTGCCTCCCGGGAGGGTAGTTAAATCCGCAAAAAGGGTATTCTTCACTACTTGTCCGGTCACATTGCCAGGACCATGAATATTGCTGTTAAGAATTACCGTTGTTCCCTGAAATCCAATATCCCAATTTCCAGCAGCAGAATCGGATATTGCTACAATAGAGCTGTCACTAAACCGAAAGAGTGTAAATTTTCCGGTACCACCACTTGGACGACCGCCATCCGGGTCTTCTACTACCGGGTCTGCAGGAAGGTCTTTTATGACAGTAACTGTCTGTGGCGTTGGTTCGGGACTTGGATTATTATCGTCGTCTTTTGAACAAGAACCGGCAAAAATAACTGCCATTATTAAAAGCGCTGAAAGCGTCATATTCTTCATCATAATTTGTGTGTTTTGTTTATTTATATAAATGAAAAGAAGCACCTATGTACCCGAATCGACCCGGCTCATAAGAAAGATGTTGTGGATCAGTATAATTAAAAAGGTTTTTCACCCCCGCTCTAATAGTCATTTTATTGTTTAAAAAAGATTTCTCTGCATTCAGATGAACAAGCGCATAGCCTGATACATACTCTTTATCTGCATCCAGTATATTATCGCCGTTCATATCGGCAAATCCAAAACGACTGCGATAAGTCATTCTGGCATTTATTGCCCAGCTATGATAATGATAATAGGCTTTCACATTAAAAGAATGTTTGGATCTATTAAAAAGCCCTCCATAATCAGACAATTCAGCATATCTCGGTCCCGTTTTCGGATCATTAATCACCAAGCCATCCTTTATTTGCGCTACCACATTTTTATCTTTCGCTATAAGAAATTGATAACCTGCCCTTAATGTTAATTTGTGTTGTAGCAATGAAATCTGTCCATTCAATTCTGCACCTTCCGTATAAACACGATGTACATTGTAGTAACTATACAAGGGCTGCCCATTTGTTTTCCTTGCAATAATGCGTGTATCAATTAGGTTTTTAATATCATTTCTGAAAAAATTCACACTTACTTTCCAATCAGAATAGCCGGTATAACTTCCACCCAAATTATAGGCAGCTGAACTTTCAGGTTTTAGTCCATCATCCATTTTACTTGGGTCTATATACACCTGTTGAATCATTCCTGCCTGTTTCATATTCTCCAATTCCCGGTTCACCACTTTGGTTCCTAAAACAGAATAGCCAACTACAGAATTAGAAAAAGTAAGAAATAATTGTCTTAATGCCGGCGCCTTATAGCCGGTTCCAAAAGAAGCCTGAAACTTCCAATGATCGTCGAGTTTATATTGTGCCGCAATTTTAGGACTCAGTTGGGCATGATAAGAAGAGGGATAATCATATCTCAATCCGGTAAGAATATTCCAATTTGTGGTTGGATGCCATTCATGCTGAAGATATAGATAATAGTCCGAAAGCTCCTCCTTTTGTGTATAGCGAGAAGCAACCACACTTTCTCTGGAGAATCCAATTCCTGATGAAAGCACCTGATTCGTATTTAAAACATTCTTCGACTGTAACTCCTCTTTCCAAAGCGTTTGTGTAAAATGTGAATTTTCATAAGTAGCATTATTCTCCGTTTTAAACAATTCATTTTTAGTCTTAAATTGAGACCAGTAATTTCTCAATTTCAAATGCCAGTCCGGAGAAAAATCGTAGGAGAAAGTAGCATTCACGCTTCCATCCTTTTCTTTTCCTGTCCCCTTAATAACTGAAGTATCCTTCTCCTCTTCAGTTATATAATTGTTGTTCTGCTTCTCCGAAAAATAATGCCCACTCAGGGATGCTTTCAATTTAGGGGTTACCTGATAATTTAATTTTCCTCTAAAAGTATAGCTGGTATATGGATCTACTGTTTTACCATAAGTTTCCGGGCTTAAGTCATACCCTCCGGAGTGAAACCTATTGCCGGATAGCGTGACAGAACCTCTATTATTAAGTCTCAAAGATCCGGTTATGGTATTATCAAAAGAATGATACTTCCCATATTTTGTTTGTAAGTGGATACCATTCCTCTTAGAATTATCCGTAATAATATTTATCACGCCACCTAACGCATCTGAACCATACAGACTGGAAGAAGGCCCTTTTATAATTTCTATACGCTTAATATTACTCAAAGAAATCCGTGTCAGGTCAAAAGTACCTGCCGTCCGTCCGATAGCCGGTTCCCCATTAATCAAAATCAGACAATATTCTGATCCCATTCCTTGCATTTGAATACCAACGCCATGATCACTCACTAATGTCAAGCCTGTTTGCTCTGCTAGAATTTCATCCAGCCGACTGGCGCCCGAAGATTGAATTTGTTCTTTCCCAATAAGCGTTACCGGAATAGGTACGTCAGAAAGCTTGCGACTACTTCTGGTAGCCGTAACCACAAATTCCGATAGCTCCATCTGCGATGGCAAACTATCTCTACTCTCTTCCTGAGCATAAACCAGAGAGCTACAACATACCATAGTAAAAATAAAAAATCCTGTTAACTTTAAGCTTGACATTTTTAATCCTTTCGCAGGGATAAAGTTCTTATCCTAACAATGAGCCCAATTCCAATAAAGAGCAAAGGAAACTGAATTCTTTTTGTTAAAGATATGCAAACGGGAAATCCTTTGCTCGAAAAAGAAAAATTCACACTCGCAAAGAGCTAAAAGGTATTAATCTGACAGAACAAACGAAGGAGTTGTCATGAACACAGCGCACCTTTCTGCCTCGAGAGGAATATGATTCCCATCCATTGTATTCTCTTTCCGAAGTTGGCGGATTATAATAATTTGTTGTATATTGTGTCCTAATGAAGTACGCTAATAATCATTTTTGGTGGAGACAAACAGTCAACCTCATTCGGATTATTTCTTAAGAATTCTCCCTGTGATCATAATGATTAGCGTTTGACAAAAAAGGCACAGATTTATAAAATAACATGAGAAGATGAAAAAGGCAATTTCTGCAATTATTATTGGATTAGCGGTGGTTGTGGCAGCCGTTGTGTTAGGGAATGATTACAATTTTAAATTCCGGCAACAAAAAACCATCTCTGTTACCGGTGGAGCTAAAGTCAGTTTTGCCAGCGATTTAATTGTTTGGAAAGGATCTTATTCCCGAAAAGCTTCTACCTTAGAAAATGCATATGCTGCATTAAAGACTGATAAAGAAAAAGTTCAAAAATTCCTTTCGGAAAAAGGGCTTGATATGGGAAATGTTATCTTTTCTGCAGTGGATATTGCCAAAAACTATCAGACAGAATATAATAATAATGGAAGGGTTTCCAGTCGGGAGTTTTCAGGATATACGTTGACCCAGAAAATAAAAGTGCAGTCTAAAGCGATTGCTAAAGTTGAAAAAATATCCAGAGAAATTACCGGTCTGATTCAGTCAGGTGTAGAATTTAATTCTTTACCGCCGTCTTATTACTATACCCAATTAGCGAGTTTAAAGATAGATTTGCTTTCCAAAGCTGCCAAGGACGGTCGCCATAGAGCAGAAACTATTGCAAAAGAATCCGAAAGTGAGATCGGTTCATTGAAAAATGCAGATATGGGTGTATTTCAGATTATTGGACAATATAGCGATGAAAATTATACTTGGGGAGGCGCCTTTAATACAAGCAGTAAAATGAAAACTGCTGCTATTACAATCCAAATGGATTTTTTGACAAGATAAGCCATTACTACGCTACGAAACAGACGAAGAACTCACATAATAAAGATGTGATGATACAGAATATAGAATATACAAGTAGTACATAAACAAAAAAAGCCGGTAAAACCGGCTCACGCTCCCCCTGTTGGACTCGAACCAACGACCCTTTGATTAACAGTCAAATGCTCTA
>CAZLDH010000051.1:14247-17873 GCA_964558275.1 uncultured Chitinophagaceae bacterium | reverse complement strand
GAATCTATTGTCTTTTTTGATTAGCTTATTTATTTTATTTTTTGCATGCTGGTTGCTATATAGGGTTTTTAATAAAGTAGTTTCTGTTTTAATCAGAGCCTGGATGAAGAAATTGGCGTTTAAAAATGGCACCATTTTCCTTGAAAAAAAAGTAGTAAAAGCTGTTGGTGCATTATTTTCAGGCATCCTTTTCTATAATCTTTTACCTGTTTTTTATGTATTGAGCAAAAGTTCTTTACGTTGGGTCAGAATTCCGGTGATTATTTATATAATTATCATGCTGTTATTTTTTATCAGCCGGACGATGCGATCTATTGAATTTTTGGGACATCACAGTAAAAGGTTTGAGAAAAAACCCATTAGCAGTTATACGCAAGTGGCTCAGATAGTAGCTTATATTTTGTGTGGGATTTTGGTTGTTTCCATCTTGTTTGGCAAGTCGCCCATGACGATTATTACAGCTTTTGGTGCCGGTATGGCCATCATTGTGCTGGTTTTTCAGGATTTAATTCTTGGATTAGTAGCGAGTATCCAGATTTCTGTGAATGATATGGTTCGGGTGGGGGATTGGATTGTCGTTCAGGATTATAATGCTGATGGAGAGGTGGAAGAAATAAATCTGACGTCAGTTCAAATCCGTAATTGGGATTATACTTTAGCGAATGTGCCTACTTATGCATTGGTGAAAAATGGCTTTTATAATGTAAGAGAAAGAGATGATTTAGGAGTACGTAGGTTTAAACAACATCTGCTTATTGACTTGCGAACAATCAAACAGGTTGATGAGAATTTGATTGAAAAATTGAAAAAGAAAGGGCTCTTTGATGGGGCTATTCAAGATTTAAAATGGACAGCGGGAGAGAAATATGAGTTTAGTAGAGTGACAACGATTACGAACCTGAGTTTATTTAGAAAATATATGGAAGCCTATCTGTTTAAGCATCCGGGTATTGACAATGATTATATGGTTGTTCGGCACTTACAACCTGAGGGAAAAGGGCAGCCGCTTGAAATATATGCTTTTGTGAAAAGCGTAAGTTTCAAACCGTTGAATTATATCATGGCCGATGTTTTTGAACACCTATACAGTGTTATTCGTGAATTTGAACTGGAAATGTATCAGATTCCGGCAGGAGATGATTTTAGAAATCTAGAGCATAAAGCTTAAGATCCGGGGTTTAAATAAAAAAGCAGCTACATCCTTTTCGATGTAGCTGCTTTTTTATTTATAAAATTTGCTTGAAATTATTCAGCAGTAATCGTTCCGTTCATGGTAACATAGTGACCGGGGAAAGAACATAAGAAAACATATTTTCCAGGTTCTTTAAGTGTGAAAGTAATGGTGTCAGATTCACCCGGACCCAACAATTTTGTTTTAGCAATGATTTTATCTGTCAATTCAGAAGGCATTTTTTCTAAGTCTCCTGCTTTAGTGGCTTCAGCACCAAATTTTTTAACATCCGTTCCCGGAGGTAAAACAACGACGTCATGAGACATGGCATTAGCAGGTAATTTACCGATGTTTTTTAGAGATAAGGTGATTTCCTCTCCGGCTTTAACGGTGAATTCTGTTTTGTCATATTGCATTTTATCGTTTCCGGTTAATGCAATAGTGTTTTCTGCATTTTGATCCGCTGAAGAAGCTGAAGCATCGGAAGAACTAGAAGCCGATGAGTTTGGAGCTTCTGTACTAGTTGCACTTTCTGTAGAAGTGTTAGAAGAATTACTTTTGTTGCTACTTCCGCCACATGCTGCTAACATGAAAGTTGCACATGCAACAGATAGAATCATTAATTTTTTCATAACAAAGTACTGTTTTAGATTGATTATTGAAATGCAAATATACAGCTTATCATTGATTGTAAAGTTGCTTTCTATAAAAATATGACATAATGTGGACAAATTTGTATTTTAGCGTATTTGATAGCGCTGCAGGGTGGATTGAATAAATCTTTCTATTTCATCTGTTTAAATTTGTGGAGGCTGAGGCTCTCGAATTGTGGAGCCTGAGGCTCTCGAAGGCTCCTTTTTAATCATTCCTCTGTGTGTTAATTATATTGTCATGGAAGTTTCATCTATCTTCCTTTTCTTTATGACAGGAGTTTGTAAAAATACCTAAATTTGCAACTCAATTTAAATCCTTTATTCTTTTGGAAAATACAATCTTTGATATAGCAATAATTGGTGGTGGTATTGTTGGAGCTGCTACTTTCTATAAAATACAAACGCGATTTCCTGATTTAAAAATACTTCTTTTGGAAAAAGAAGATCATTTAGCAGCACATCAAACAGGACATAATTCGGGTGTTTTGCATAGTGGGTTATATTATAAGCCCGGATCTTTAAAGGCCAAAAACTGCGTGAGTGGAAGAGAAGAATTAGTGGGTTTTGCGAAAAAACACCGGGTTCCACACGATGTCTGTGGGAAGGTAGTGGTGGCTACCCGGGAAGAGGAATTGCCTTATCTGGATAAAATTTTCCACATTGGATTAGAAAATGGCCTGAAAAATATTGAGAAAATAGATAGTAAGCAGATTAAGGAACACGAGCCCTATTGTGAAGGTGTAGCCGGAATATGGGTGCCTTATACCGGAATTATCGATTATATAGCTGCTACGGAAAAAATGGCTGAAATTGCTTTGTCTATTCAGTCCGAAAGTAAATTACATCTGAATACACCTGCAAGGCATTTTAGTAAGGAAGGAGATTTGAATTTAATAGAGACCAATAAAGGTGTTTTTTCTGCTAAGAAATTGATATTTTGTGGTGGATTGCAGGCCGATCGATTAGCCAGAGAAGATGGCGTTCAGATTAAGGAACAGGTGGTTGGCTTTCGCGGAGATTATTATGAACTTACAGAAGAAGCAAAGGGAAAGGTGAAAAACTTAATTTATCCGGTGCCTAATCCCGATTTCCCTTTTTTGGGCGTGCATTTTACCCGTATGACAACAGGGGATATTGAATGTGGACCGAATGCCGTATTTACTTTTAAACGGGAAGGGTATGGAAAAACTGATTTTGATTGGAAAGATACGCGGGATTCTTTGGGCTATGGCGGAACCTGGAAATTGTTTTTTAATAATATGAGCTTTGGAATCAATGAATATAGACGTGCTTTTTCCAAAAAACTATTTTTGAAAAACCTGCAAGGGCTTATTCCCAGCCTGACTATGGAAGATATTAAACCCGGGCGTTCCGGTGTGAGGGCTTTGTTGTTAAATCAGCAGGGAGATACAAGAGATGATTTTAAGATAGAATATAAAGATAGCAGTATTCATGTGCTGAATGCACCCTCTCCTGCAGCTACCGCCTCATTGGCTATTGGGGATAATATTAGGGAGATGGCAGAAAAATACTTTCAGTTGAAATAAATAAAAAAAGGATTTCAGCAAAAATGCTGAAATCCTATACATTATTTGTGACTCCGCCAGGATTCCCTGTCCGAACGTATCAATAGATACGGGCGGAAAACCTGGAACCTTCCCGATAGAAATCGGGATGCTCTTGTCAGAAGATTCCACTATTGTAAATGATGATGTTGTTGTACTTGGGATATAAAAAAGGATTTCAACAAAAATGCTGAAATCCTATACATTATTTGTGACTCCGCCAGGATTCCCTGTCCG
>CAZLDH010000051.1:6296-14147 GCA_964558275.1 uncultured Chitinophagaceae bacterium | reverse complement strand
AACGTATCAATAGATACGGGCGGAAAACCTGGAACCATTTTTCGCCAAAAAGTAACGGAAATTAACAGAAGTAAAATGCAGGATGATAGGCTGTAATACTTATAGACAAAGAAAAAGCCCCTGTTTAAGGAGCTTTTTTGAAATTATAATGTGACTCCGCCAGGATTCAAACCTGGAACCTCTTGATCCGTAGTCAAGTGCTCTATTCAGTTGAGCCACGGAGCCATTTTAACAAATTCCGTATTCCATACTAAATACCTTAGATGCTACTTTTTCAAGTGCTCCCTGCCTGCCGGCAGGCAGGTATTCAGTTGAGCCACGGAGCCATGTCCATTCGAACGGCTGCAAATTTAGGCTCTTTTTTTTATTTGGCAAAACGATTTTATCTTAGTCTCAAATTAATTTATGAAAATCGAAGTTTGGACTTTTGGGAAAGAGAATAAAAATTATGTGGAGGAAGGGGTGAAGCTCTTCACAAAGCGAATACAGCACTATGCACCATTTGAAATGAAAATTCTCTCTGCCGGGAAAAAATCCGGCAAATTGAAGCCGGAGGACTTAAAGAAGAAAGAAGCGGAAGTTGTTTTTGAAAAATTGACATCCGATCAAACTTTAGTGACACTGGATGAAAAAGGAAAGCCGTTATCTTCTGTAGGACTTTCAAAGTTTATAGCAACTCGTCAGTTGGCTTCTGATAAAACTTTGGTGTTTTTAATTGGAGGTGCTTATGGCGTGGACAATAAAGTTTTGCAAAAATCTTTGAAGGTGATTTCTCTCTCTTCGCTTGTTTTCCCTCATCAAATTGTACGTCTAATTATGGCGGAGCAAATCTATCGTGCATTTTCTATTCTGAATAATCAACCATATCATCATCTTTAACTACATTTGTTCCCCATATGAATGTAACTGTTGTCATTATTATTATTACGGGATTGATTTCTTTGACTGCTTTTTATAAAGAAGGAGAGATGGAGAAATTGCTGTTTTGGCCTGCTATTATTAAGGAGAAAAAACAATATTATCGTTTTCTTACTTCCGGATTTGTTCATGGTGGGTGGATGCATCTGATATTCAATATGATTACGTTATATTATTTTGGTAGAATTGCAGAGCGGGTGTTGCGTGTGAATCTGGGACCCGGATATTACATCGGATTGTACCTCCTGTCTATGATTGCTGCTGATTTGCCCACCTATTTTAAATACAAAAACAATTATGAATATCGTGCTTTGGGCGCATCGGGAGCAGTTTCCGGAGTTCTTTTTTCGAGTATTTTATTCGCGCCTTGGTCTAAAATTTATATTTTTCTTATCCCAATAGGAATTCCTGCTTTTATCTTTGGGGGATTATTCTTGCTTTTCTGTTTATATATGGATAAAAAAGGAGGTGGAAATATTAATCATAATGCCCACTTTTGGGGGGCCATCTGTGGTGTGATTTATACGATTGTTGTTTTACCTGAGATTGTGCCTCATTTTGTGAATGCCCTCTTGTCAGGAGGATAAATTTCTAAATGTAAATAGGCGTTTGCCCAATACTATTTTTTGATAGCAGTAATCTCCAAAATTTTTTTGGTATGCTTTGTGATTTTAAATCGATCGTCTATTCGCGTACCTACTATCCAAATGATTTTTTGTCCTGAAGTAAGTATCCATTTGTTTTCCTTTTGATTGAGGGTATATTTTTTATCTATAAAGAAACGGCTTAGTTTCTTTTTTTTTCGCATCCCTAAGGGGTAGAAATAATCGCCTTTCTTCCATCTTCTCAATATCAATGGAAAATCAACTTTATTATAATCTAAGATGGCTATATTTTCATTTTGGGGAATGAAATTGTCCTTGCGTGTTTTTTGTGATAGTAAGAGTTTTAGATCTTCAGCCATGACTTTTTTGTCTTCTTCAGCAATCAAAATATGTTGTTTGTGTTTTGATTCGATTGGGCTGATAATGTACCAATTGCGATCTTTAAGTAGCCGGTAGGTGGGAGAATTGATGACTTTACCGGAAGGGCTGTTTGCAAGTGCAATGATTTGTTTGGACTGTTCGTAGCTGAAATGATAGTTCTTAAAGAGTTCGAATGCAATGGTAGATAGGGGAGTACATTTTAATAATTTTCTGATAGGAATATGAATTTCTTCTTCTTTTTGTTCTATTAACTCGTTAATTTCGTTTTGAAGTGCTTTATTATACAATATTTCTGATTCTTTAAAGCGTTGAATATTATTGTTTAAATTATCAATTAAATGTGGAAATCGGCTTTCCGTTAAAGGTATAATTTCATTTCTTATAAAGTTACGGGTGTAGTCTGATTGTTTATTTGTTTTATCTTCTTTAAAAGAAAGGTTATTGGTCTTAAAATAGTTTAGTATTTCCGTTTTGGAAAGAAAAAGAAGGGGACGAATGATTTTTTCTCTTTTGAGTGGAATACCATGTAATCCATGAATTCCTGTTCCTCGAAAGAGGTTGAGTAATAAAGTTTCCGCATTGTCATTTTTATGATGTGCAGTAGCTATAAAGTGATAACCATGCTCTTCCCTTATTTTTTCGAACCATGTATAGCGTAAATTTCTGGCTGTTTCTTCTATGGATAATTTCCGGTTTTTTGCCTCTTCCTCTGTGTTAAATCGGATGAGGTGAAAAGGAACTTCTTTCTCCTTGGCATATTGTTTGACGAAGTCGGCATCTTCATCCGCATTTTTTTCTCTTAACTGAAAATTGCAATGTGCTATTCCAAATGCAAGTCCCGATTGATAGAATAATTCGCATAAAAGCATGGAATCTGCGCCGCCACTCACTGCCAGTAGTGTTTTATTCCCTTTTTGAACTAAATGATGTCTATGAATATATTGAAGAAAACGTTGCTTGAGAGAATGGGACATTTGAAGCGACTTTAATGATAGAAAAATGATACCAAAAGTAAGAAAAAATAAGCAGCTGCATGGAAATAGACGCTTCAGTTTATTTGTTAGCGACAGAAAGGTTAGTGTTTGAAATATCTTACCAGCATAATGATGATGCAGACGATAAAGGTGAGAATGGCTATTCTGTTCATCCAGTTCATCACTTTTACATTCGTTGTTCTGGATGCGTTGGGATCTCGCTTCTTTAGGAAAAACAATCTGAGTATCTGATTCCAAATCTTTTTCATTGATACAAAGATATTTAGAATAATTGGTTTGTGCTTTCCAAAAAATAACTATTTTTGCATCGTAGCAATTTGGGGGTTTAGCTCAGCTGGCTAGAGCGTTACGCTGGCAGCGTAAAGGTCACCGGTTCGAACCCGGTAACCTCCACAAAATATAGGTTGAATTTTTGGAGCTATTGGGATATTGAATTTATTAAAGATGACCTTTAAAGGTCACCCCTGCCTGCCGGCAGGCAGGGGTTCGAACCCGGTAACCTCCACAAAAGTGTTTAAGCCTTAGGAATATTTATGAAGTTTTGAGATTCAGTAAGACATCATTCTGCTATCTGTTACTTTTTATTTCGAATACGAGCACCAATTAATTTTTAGCTATGAAGATTTTTTGTGTGGGAAGGAATTATGTGGCGCATGCCCGAGAATTAAAGAATGTCATTCCTGAGCGACCACTCATTTTTATGAAACCCAAGAATGCATTGTTGAAGCCGATAGACCATTTTTATTATCCAAGCTTTACAGAGAATTTGCAATATGAATGTGAGTTGGTCATCCGGATGGGAAAAAATGGAAAAGGAATTCGGGAAAAGTTTGCACATAGATATTATGATCAGTTGAGCCTTGGTATTGATTTTACAGCCAGAGATTTACAAACAAAACTTAAAAAAGCCGGACATCCTTGGGAAATTGCAAAGGCTTTTGATCAATCAGCGGTTTTGGGTCAATTGCTTGCTGTTGATCAATTTGATTCTCTCTCTAATCTGTCTTTCTGTTTAGAGAAAAATGGAGAAAGCGTCCAAGAAGGGTTGACAGAAAATATGATATTCTCTGTAGATAAAATTATTGCATACATTTCGCAATTTTTTACATTAAATATTGGAGACCTGGTTTATACAGGAACACCGGCCGGCGTTGGTGCTGTTCAGATAGGAGACAGACTGGAAGGTTATCTGGAAGGAAAGCGATTGTTTGATGTAGAGGTTCATTAGCGTGTAAAAATAATTAAGCCTCAATAAGCTTTTTGTGTCATCCCAAAAGGACTTAGTGAGGCTTAATTTTAGCAGTACTTAATTAGATGTTTGTTTAGTTAAAAAGAAACATCGATGCCAAACAAGAAGTTAATTCCGGCCTGAGGATAATATGCGTTAGTGCTTTGTATTTTTCCTCCTTGAAAGAAGGCATAGGTATATCCGTTTGTCGCATAGTTCACATCGAAGAGGTTGTTTATGAGTAAACGCAGATTGACTGCTTTCATACCTTTAGGATGCCAGGCATAATTGAGGCGCAATCCATTTGTGAAGTAGCTGTCAAGCCTGCGTTGTTCATTTCCGGTATTATCCAAAAATCTTTTTCCTACGTATTTTCCGGTGAGTGTAATCGCAAAATTTTGGAAAGGCTTTGCGGTCAAAGCGCCTCCGGATATAACTTGTGGTGAAAAAGAAATTGGGGTTTCACCCAGGGTTATTTTTTTCTGTCCGCCTTTGTCGAAGTTATCAATGTAGGTGGAGAAATTCTGAATTTTGTTTTTACTTAAAGCCAGATTAGCACTGAAATTAAAGCTGTTTCCAAAATCTACGGATCCATTTATTTCTGCTCCCAGTCGGTAACTATTCGGAACATTGGTTCGCGTATATGCTCCTTCATAATTGATTTCGCCTGTCAATGCTAGTTGATTTTTATATTTCATGTAATAAATATTTGCATGCAGGTGATAAAAATCGCCATTCCGGTCGTAGCCCACTTCCAAATCTGAAAGTTTTTCGGGAACCGGTGTATTCTTGATGTTGATTTCATAATCATCTCTGTTAGGGGCTTTATGTGCCACCGCATAGGATGCATAAAAATGATTTTGAAGATTGACCCTATAGTTTAATCCCACTTTTGGATTAAAAAAATCGTATTGATTGTTTTGTGAAATATCGGGGTGGGCTGCAAATCCATTTATTTTATATGAAATGTGTCTGTATTGAAGATCCAGGAAGGCACTTAGCCCTTTGACAATATTTTTGCTTCCTTTCCAATAAATATTAAAGTCTTTTTTGTAAGCATCATTAAAATAATATTCATATCCTTTGTCGATACCGTATCTTGCCCATTCAACATGTCCATAGTGTTTTCCGTCATAACTGTTCCATCCACCGCCAACAGTAGATTGGAAGGAAGATGTGTTGTAGTTTAGAGAAAAGATGGTTCCATAATAATAATTGTCCAGCCAACGAGTTCTAACCAGGTCGGTCTGGTGAATAGTATCATTATTTATGATAGGTGTGCTTAATCCATATTCTGAATATTTTTGATTCATTTCATATTCTTCGTAATATCCTTTTCCTCTGGTAAGGAAAGCAGCGATATTAAAATTCCAGCGGTTGTTAATCTCCTGATTCCAAAACAATTGATAATAAGTTTGTGTGTAGTGATCAATCTGGTTGTCGTAATATTCGCCATTGGGCATCAAACCTAAACCATTGTATGTCCTGTTCCCTGCTTTAATGCTGTCTTCAGGTACGCCATTCCAGGCTTGATAAGTGGTTTCTTTTCCTGAAAAAACATTGAATCGTATGGAAGTATTATCATTGAAATAGGCAGCAGATAGGTAATAGGATTTCAATTTGGAGGAAGCACGGTCAATAAAGCCATCTGAAGAAACGTAAGATAGTCGGGCATCAACCGTAAAATGGTCGTTGAGTAATCCGGTCCCTGCTTCTACCTTATATCTTTGGGTATTAAAAGAACCATAAGTGGCAGATACTTTGCCATATGGATTGGCATGGAAAGAGTTGGTGCTGATATTAACGGTTGCGCCAAAAGCGCCGGCTCCATTGGTGGAGGTTCCTACACCTCTTTGGATTTGGATGCTGTTAGCTGAGGATGATATATCCGGAACATCAACGAAAAATGCGCCTTGAGATTCTGCATCATTAACCGGAATGCCATTGAAAGTAATATTTATTCGGCTGATATCACTGCCTCTAATCCACATGTTGGTGTAGCCTACTCCTGCGCCTGCATCTGAGGTAACAAGGAGTGAGGGTTGGTCTTTGAGCAGGTAAGGAAGATCTTGTCCCAGATTTTTCTGAGATAACTCCTCGGCCGAAATACTTGTTTTAGTAAATGGCGCATTTTTACCGGCTCTTGTTCCGGTAATCTCTAGCGGTTCAATGAGCAAAGGTATTTTGCTCATGTTTATTTTCAGATTTATATTCCTGTCCAGGAAAAAGTGTTTTTCTTTTGTTTGGTAACCCAAGTAACTGATGAAAAGTGTATATTCTCCTTCAGGTAATTTATCGGATTTAAAATATCCTTTTTTATTCGTATGAAACCCCGTGTTGGTACTTCCTTTGAGTAGTATATTGGCAGATGCTATAGGGGCTTCTGTAGCCGAGTCGGAGATTGTTCCTGATAAGGTGAATTGTGCAGTTGATGTTTTTGTAATGAAAATGAAAGAAGATAAAAGAAATAAATACAAAAGATTGCTCTTTAACATGATAAACTGTTTTTGTTGGTTAAAAAAATAAACGTAATACAGGCTATCATTGCCTTATATTACAATTGTCCAAAAACAGGTAAGTGAAATTTTCCGACTGCCGAATACTGCTTAGCGTAGCAGTTGGAGTGCTTACCTTTCCTAACCGGCATTACCCGGTCTAGGTTCAACGGGTTTGTTCTCAGCCTGAAAAGGCACCCCGAGGAGAAACTTTTTATAAAAAAGATTTCCGCTGCAAAGGTATATTTATTTTTATATAAACAATCAAATAGATTAGTAAATTTTTAACAACTGAAGTGTTAAGCGTGAAATACCTTATATTACTGGGAATGGGATGGGGAAATTATGTTTTAATTCCGCTATTTTAACAAAATTAAGACCCCGCTATACCTTTTTTATCTTAACTTTGTCCGAGAAATAAAAAGAGCCTTTTCTAATGAAGAAATCAAATATCATTATCCTTGTTGTAATTGCTGTAGCTGTAGCTGTTATAGTCAGTCTGGCCGGTGATTTTAGCACGTATGAAACCTTCGAGACTGCCATTGCAAAGAAGGGGGAAGAATTTCATATTATAGGTGTTTTAGATGAGCAAAAACCCATGACTTACAACCCTAAGAAAAATGCTAATTACTTTAGCTTTTATATGAAGGACGAAAGCGGTGCAGTAAATAAGGTGGTTTACAGAGGCTCAAAACCTAGAGATTTTGAAAAATCTGAACAGATTGTACTGGCTGGTAGTATGGGAGAAGATGGTGTATTTCAATGTTCCCATATCTTAATGAAATGTCCTTCAAAATACACCCCGGAAGGGAAGGATCTAAATCAACAATTGGAAGCGCAAGCGAGTTTGTAAGTTAGAGTGTAATGGATATACAGTATATTGGGGAACATCTTCTCCCCGGGCAACTTGGTCATCTCTTTGCTATTTTGTCTTTTATTGGTTCTTTAGTGGCCGTTATTGCTTATTTTTCGGCAGCACAATCTAAGGATTTTGTTCAGGAGGGACGTTGGCGTCGTTTAGGGAGAGGCGCTTTTACTATTCAGGTGATTTCTGTTTTAGGCGTATTAACCTTATTATTTTGGATTCTTTTTAGTCATTATTTTGAATATTCCTATGTGTGGAAATATTCCAGTACCAGTTCACCATGGCAGTTTTTGATTGGTGCGGTATGGAATGGGCAGGAAGGTAGCTTCTTGTTGTGGAGTATGTGGAATAGTATTTTAGGATT
>CAZLDH010000051.1:5638-6286 GCA_964558275.1 uncultured Chitinophagaceae bacterium | reverse complement strand
TGATGCGAACGGCCGGAATGTGGGAGAATAGAGTGATGACTACCGTGTCGCTGACACAGGTTTTCATTGGAAGCATGTTGTTGGGAATTTATTTCTTGGGAACAAAGATTGGGAGTGATCCCTTTATTTTATTTAGACAGGAAAATCCGGCACTACCTATCTTTTCCAGACCTAATTATTTAGCTTTTATACAAGATGGACAGGGTTTAAATCCTTTGTTACAAAATTATTGGATGACGATTCATCCACCGGTGTTATTTTGTGGATTTGCATCTACCTTAATTCCTTTTTCCTATGCTATAGCCGGTTTATGGAAAAGAGATTATAAAGGTTGGATCAAGCCAGTTTTGCCATGGGCGCTATTTTCTGCAGTAGTCTTAGGTACAGGGATTCTTATGGGAGGAGCCTGGGCTTATGAAACATTATCTTTTGGTGGTTTTTGGGCTTGGGATCCGGTCGAAAATGCCTCTTTTGTACCTTGGTTGGTCATGATTGGCGGAATCCATACTTTAATGGTCTATAAGAGTACCGGGCGATCCGGCAAAATCACCTTTTTCTTGTTTATCATGGCTTTTTGCATGATACTTTATTCTACCTTTTTGACAAGAAGTGGTATTCTCGGAGATACTTCAGTTCATGCTTTCACCG
>CAZLDH010000051.1:0-5628 GCA_964558275.1 uncultured Chitinophagaceae bacterium | reverse complement strand
CTTAATATTTTTCTTCTTCTTCCTTATCGGGAGTTTGGTGTTTTTCTTTATACGATGTAAAGAAATTCCTTCTATTAAGTCGGAGGAAGCAGCCAACTCCAGAGAGTTTTGGATGTTTATTGGTGCGCTTGTCTTCCTGTTTGGGGCTATTTATATTACCTTTAGTACTTCTATTCCTGTGTGGAATAAGTTATTCGGGTTGAATATGGCGCCACCTGTGGATGAAAAATTCCACTATAATAAAGTGATGGTGTTTGTCGGCATTATTATCGCTTTAGGAACCGGTTTTGTACAATATCTTAGATATAAGAAAAGTAATAGTAAAAAGACATTGCGTAAGTTGATCGTTCCCATCATTATTTCTCTTGTCATTGGCTCCCTGATTGTTTTTGTTGGAGATATGAACTATCTGGAACATGGGATTGGTTTCTTGATTGCACTTGATTTGTTGGTTTATACCAGTGTGTTTGCGGTAGTAGCCAATATACATTATATCTTTGATACGCTGAAAGGGAAAATGAAAAATGCAGGTGCTTCCGTCGCGCATTTTGGATTTGGATTGATGCTTTTGGGAATTGTGATTTCTACCTCCATGCAAACGGCTATTTCTCATGATACGCTTGGTCTGATTGGAAATGATTATTTCCCTCAAGGCAGTGCCGAGGCAAAAACGCCTCATGAGAATGTATATCTTCCTCGTAATATGCCTATGGATATGGGCGCTTTTACAGTAACTTACTTAGGAGATTCTACGGCTAAGAATGATCCTAAAACTTATTATAAGGTTCATTATGTAGAAGTGAATGACAATGGAGATACTGTTCAAACTTTCCGTTTATATCCTGATGCATTTATTAATCCGAGAGGACAGCAGGGATTGATTGCCAATCCTGATTCTAAACATTATTGGAATCGTGATATATTAACTTATGTTACTTCTGTTTTCGATCCTTCTAAACTGAAGGATACTGCTGAATATAAAAGTTATGAGGTACAGACAGGTGATACGATTTTCTATTCTACAGGCTATATAATTTTAGAGGACATCGTGCCTAAACCCACCTCTCCCTCTTATAATCCTGAACCCGGAGATTTGGCAGTAGGAGCACGATTGAAGGTGGTTAATAATGAGGATATGTCTTTTGAGGCCATGCCGATTTATTATCTGAGAGATTCATCTTATCAATATTCGGTGGCTGATACCGTTCATAATCAAGAACTTTATCTCAGATTTACCCAAATTTTTCCTAAAAAGGATAAAATTGAACTTCAGGTTAAACAATCAGGTGTAGTTAATGATTATATAGTGATGAAGGCTTATGTTTTCCCATTAGTTAATTTACTATGGTTGGGAACTTTAATTATGATAGTAGGCTTTATTATGAGTATTAGAAGGGCTTTCAAAAAATTAGAAAGGAAGAAAGTGCCTATTAAAAAAGGATAATCATGAAAAAGATATTTTTGCTGATGTTCTTAGCAGGATTGTTTGTAAGTTTTTCCGGTTTTGGACAATCAAAAAACAATCCTTGGACAAATACGGAACTTAAGGAACCCGCTGCTTTAGCTACGGAACTTCAGCTTCCTAAAGATCAACAACCCGTTGTCATTGATATTGGGCCTGCCGGTGTCATTAAGGGCGCTATTGAGGTTGGACCTGCAGAATATGATGAGAATAAATCGCAATTAAAGGCGGTGCTTAAAGATATTCCCAAAGATAAAGAAGTAGTGATTTATTGTGGCTGCTGCCCTTTTGATAAATGTCCTAATGTGCGTCCTGCATTTAATATTTTAGTAGATATGGGGTTTGAGAAGCCGCGTCTTCTTAACTTATACCATAATCTGAAAGTGGACTGGATAGATAAAGGCTTCCCCTTGGCTCAGGAATAATTCTATTTTATGAAAAAATAATAATATCTTTACCACAGGGGAGTATGATTTCCGTACCAGGAGATTGTTTTATGAAAAAAATAATCAAAATACTCGGAATATGTTTGCTCTGTGTGATTTTTTATCTGACTGGTGAAGCTCAAAGTCATCAGTTGAAGCACGAGGGGGAATTCTTATATTCCCATGTTCAAAATAATGATACCCTTCCTTTAGCTGTATTACCTACCGTACATATCTATGCAGAGGCACTTCGAAAAAACAGAAAGGAGGCCAGGGAGTATAACAGGCTGCGAAATGCGGTATATGTTACCTATCCTTACGCCAGAATTGTTGCAGGTATGGTTAAAGATATTGAAAAGCATCTTAAAACAATTGATTCCAAACGCGCGCGTAAGGTTTACCTGAATTATAAAGAAGAAGAACTAAAAAATGCTTTTGGGCCCAAAATCAAGGATTTATCTATTTATCAGGGAAAAGTATTAATCAAATTGGTGTATCGGGAAACCGGACATAATTGCTATAACTTAATTAAAGAACTGAAAGGTGGATTCTCCGCCAGGTTGTGGCAGACTGTTGCTTTTTTATTTGGTAGCAATCTGAAGACTCCTTATGATAAGCAAAAGAATGCTGATATTGAGGGCTTTGTGCAAGAAATTGAATGGATTCCTTTTTATTATGATGCCTATAGACATCCTAATCGATTTAATTAAACCTCTTTTCTTACATTGTTTGTAACTTCGCATCTTTAAATAAAAAAATAAAGATGGGAAATATAAAACTTGATGTTATGGCGATGGCTGCACATCCGGATGATATAGAGTTAGGATGTAGTGGTACGCTTATGGTGCAAGCCGAATTAGGATGGAAGATAGGTATTGTAGATTTAACAAGGGGGGAATTAGGTTCCAGAGGAACTACAGAAACGCGTAAGGCAGAAGCTGCTGCTGCCAATGAAATCATGAATTTGGATGTAAGAGAAAATATAGGGTTGGCAGACGGATTTTTTGAAAATAATAAGGCTTCTCAATTGGAGTTAGTAAAGAGAATTCGGAAATATCGTCCGGAAATAGTTTTGGCTAATGCGCCAAAAGATCGCCATCCTGATCATGGCAGAGCATCTAAATTAATTCTTGATAGCTGCTTTCTTGCAGGGTTGCGGAGAATAGAAACCGAATTGGATGGAGAGAAACAAACAGCTTGGCGTCCTAAACAGGTATTTCATTATATTCAAGATACCTTTATAGATCCTGATTTTATTGTTGATATTAGCGCTGTTATTGAAAGGAAAAAAGAGACTATCCGATGTTTTAAAACGCAATTTATGGCTGATCAAAGCGAGAAGATCCAAACGTATATTTCTACGCCTGCTTTCTTTGAAAGCCTGATATCGCGCTCGCAGTTAATGGGAAAAAGAATAGGAGTGGCACATGGAGAAGGCTTTATTAGTACGAAAAAATTAGGGGTGAAAAGCCTTGGCGATTTGATGATCTAAAGATGGAAGGAGTAAGGAAAACCTTATTCTCTTTGCTCAGCTGTTTTTTCTCTTATCTTCTTAAAAGATACTTTATTATACCACTGAGGCCAGCTTGAGGAATTGGCAATTTGATATCCTACTTGGTAGAGCAGGTTTACATCTTGTACAATACCGCTAAAGTCCCAATTCGGATTATATTCGTCTCCCGGCTTGTGGTATCGATGAGCGGTGTAATCAGCATCCAGGCTGTCACCTCTGGCGGTTCCACCTGTTTCATAGTTGGTTCCGCTTTCAATATATAGCGCCGGTACACCTTTTTGAGCAAATGCAAAATGATCCGAGCGGAAGTATCCTCCATTTTCGGGTGATGATTCGGGCACAATGGTCATTTGCTGTTTTTCGGCTGCTTGTGCTAAAAGATCTTGCAAACTATTCTTATTGTAACCTACCACGGTGATGTCTTTGGTTTTACCATAGGGCTTAAGCGCATCCATGTTGATGTCAGCCGCAGTTTTGGCTATTGGATATAAGGGATGACTGGCGTAATATTTAGCACCTAATAATCCGGATTCTTCTGCGGTTACAGCCAAGAAGAGGATAGAGCGTTTGGGACGGTTTTTAAGACTCGCAAATTTCTGAGCCAGTTCTATCAAGGCAGATATTCCGGTGGCATTATCCACCGCGCCATTATAGATTTTGTCTTTCCCTTCTAAGTTGGGATTGGTACCTAAATGATCCCAATGGGCAGTGTAAATAACGGTTTCTTCGGGTCTCTTGCTGCCCTTGATCCTTCCCACTACATTCTTTGAAGTTGTTTGCTTGATGGCGCTGTGCAAGTCTGTGCTCATGGTCACGTTCAGGGAAATTGGCTTGAAATCTTCTTTCATAGCCACCTTTTTGGCTTCTTTGTATGTAAGACCAATATTTTTAAAGAGTTTATTGGCAAATTGATGTTGAATCCAACCTTCCACTTTGACCCGATCCATGTTCTTATTGTCGGATTTCATATAGTATTGAGGTCCTGACCAACCTTTGGAAACTACCAACCAAGGATATCCTGCGGGAGCAGTTTCATGTATAATAATAGCGGCTGCAGCTCCTTGTCGGGCCGCCTCTTCATATTTGTAGGTCCATCGACCATAATAAGTCATGGCTTTCCCATTGAATAAAGTACTATCGTGGGTACCAAAGCCGGGGTCGTTGACCAAAATAACGACTGTTTTTCCTTTGACGTCCACACCTTCATAGTCATTCCAGTCCCATTCCGGGGCAACTACGCCATAGCCGACAAATACCATTTCGCTATTCTTTAAGTTTACTTCTTTTTTTACTCTTCGGCTACATACTACGGCATCTTTCCCGCTGGTGAGTGTAATGGGGGTATCTAAGCCTTTGAAGATAACCGGAGTTTGAGACTGTAAAGTGATGCTGACTAAAGGAACCTTTTGATACCAGCTTCCGTGATTGCCCGGAGCTATGCCGGCTTCTTTGAATTGTTGGGTAATATAGCTGACGGTTTTCTCTCCTCCAGGAGTGCCCGGAGCTCTTCCCCCAAAGGAATCGGAGGCCAGAACCTGCACGTGTTGTGCCAGTTCCTGAGTGGTGATATCAGCATTTACATTATTATCTTTATCAACTTGAGAACAGGCTGTGAACAGTGTGAAGGAAGCTATAAAAAAAAGAATAAAGGCATATTTCATTATAAATAGATATTTGGGTTTAAGATAAGAAAAAATATATAAATGAAGATAACGTCTAATCCATATTATGATTAAAGGGAAGCGGGGGAGCCTTAGAAACCATTCTGAAAAGGCCCAATCGCTCTAACACCGCTATCAGATATATGATATTCCTAAACAGTTTTCAGGGTTTATATTTTAGTGTTATCGATTTTGTCATGGTTTTTAACCAAAAACACATGCCAAAATCAACAGTTGGTGTATTTTTAACCCGGGCGGGACAGCCCGGATTAAAAATATTCGACCCTTATCAGGGTCGTCGTTTCATTCCGATTCAAGGCTTTAGTATGATGCGATAAATAGTTATAAAATTATACCAACTAACCATAAAGGGATTGGGATGAAGTAGAATTTTGTTAATATATAAAATTTTACTAATTTTAAAGAACGCTCCTTTAGCATAAAATCATTAATGGTTTTGCGGCTTGCCGAAGGCGGCACTTTTACCACCTAATTTTGCTCGAAGCCGATACGTCAAATATACCACAAAATGTTCAAACGAAGACGTTTACTGCCGCTTTTGGCAAA
>CAZLDH010000050.1:0-17970 GCA_964558275.1 uncultured Chitinophagaceae bacterium | reverse complement strand
GTAAATTTGTAAGGAAATATTTTGAAAATGGAAGAAATACATGCGAAAATATTATTAGCGGAGGATGATTCTAATTTAGGAATGGTGCTAAAGAATTATCTGGAGCTAAACGATTTTGAAGTAGAACTTTGCCGGGACGGCATTCTCGCTTTGGCCGCTTTTAAAAGAGAAAACTTTGATTTGTGTTTGTTGGATATTATGATGCCAAACATGGATGGGTTTACGCTTGCTGAGGAAATTAGAGATATTGACCCGGAAGTTCCGTTGTTCTTTATCTCGGCGCGTAGCATGAAAGATGATATTATTCAAGGCTATAAACTCGGAGCCGATGATTATATTACCAAACCGTTTGATAGTGAGCTCTTGTTGCTTAAAATTAAAGCAATTCTGAAAAGAAATCAGGAGTTGCACAATAAGGAGGATGAAACAGATGAATTTGATCTGGGGGGATTCCACTTTAATGCTCGTTTGCGAACTCTTGAATCAGACGACGAAACCAAGACTTTATCTCCTAAGGAGAATGAATTGCTTCGAATGCTTTGTGAATATAAGAATGACTTACTTCCCCGGGAATTGGCATTGAAAAGGATTTGGGGTAGCGATACTTATTTTAATGGAAGGAGCATGGATGTGTATATTGCCAAACTGAGAAAATATTTAAAAGTAGATTCAAAGGTCGAAATTGTGAATATCCATGGCAATGGATTTAGATTAGTAGAAAAAGAAGAAAGTTGAATAGTTGCTTTTAAAGCAACTGTTGCGGAAATTTTATTTTAAAGTGTACTCCCTTTTATGCCTACGAGAGATTCTGTAGTTATTCCTTTGAATAAGACGAAAATGTGGCTACTTGCAGTTGGCTGTGTGCTGTTGATTGTCTTGGGATTTCTATTTGTTCTGCGTCCATGGGATTTACAGAGTCCATTGATTCATAGTATTTTGATTATCCGAATTTTGGGTTTTGTCTCTTTATTGATTTTTGGATATTATCTTGGCGTGTATATTCCTAAATTATCGACAAAAAAGCCGGGTTTGAAAATTGATGAACATGGTATTGAAGATAATAGTTCTGAAACGAGTGTGGGATCTATTCTTTGGGAGGATGTAGTTGCTGTTGAAAAGAAGGTAGTAGCCTCCAGTAAGTTTGTTGTGATAAAGGTGAAGAACCCGGAAGATTATATTGACAGGATGAGCAAACGGAGCCATCAGAAAGCACTACATGGAAGCTTTAAGTATTTTGGAACACCTATTGTTATCTCTGCTTCTTCTTTGAAATGTAAGTTTACGAAACTAGATCATCTGCTTCAAACCGGCTTTCAAAAGTATGGTAATACCTCTTCCGAATAAAAGAAAAGGTTATTAATCTCAGATAACTAACTACTTACTTTGCGCTTTTAATTTTACTGTTTTAGGTGTTGTAAAAACATAATGTTGTAGCAGGCTGTATGCGCCAAAGAGTACGCCACTATATACTAAATCACCAATGAGGGTATTACCCAAAAATGGGATGCCGAGTATGTAAGTGCTAAGTAGCCCTGCTGCGTCTGCAGTATATGGAGGAACGCCTCCTGCCATGACCCATGTTCCAAAATTAGAGATAATAAAGAATAATACAGAAGCGCATAAAGATGCAATAATCACATTTCTTGCATTAATCTTTTTTACTAATAGTATGCCCAATAAAACAATGAGTGCAAAAGCCGCATAGTTTATTATTTGGGATGAACCATAGAATCCGGGCACAGAGGTAAATAAAGAAAAACATAAATCGGAGATAAATAAGGCCGCCAATGGGAGGATGAAGGCCAGTCTTCTATCCTTAACGACGGCTCCTCCTAATAAGGCCATGCCTGCGATGGGAGAGAAATTGTAAGGATGTGGAAGTAAGCGACTCAAACCTGCGGCGATAATGAGTATGGCCGGAAGTATCCAAAGCTTTTTACTGTTTTTATTTTCTTTCTCCATAGCATTTTGTATTTTACTTATTAGCAAAGCTACTAAGAATAGTGGTTTTATAGAAGAAAATGGTCACTAATAATTTTTAATCCAATCAAATTGTTCCCGGATGATGTGCTCTTTTTCCTTTTGGACGAATTCAAGATAGGCTTTAGCCGCCGGAGATAATTTCTTGGATTTTAACCAAATCAAACGCCACTTGGTTGTAAGCGGGAGCCCTTTGAAAGGGATAATTTGTAACTCTGCATTTTTCAATTCGTGTTTCAAACCAATCACAGGCATGATAGAATATCCAATTCCTGCCATAACTGCCTGTTTTACTGCTTCATTTGTGGCTAATTGGATTCGCTTGCGTACCGGTAAATTATTTTTTGCTATAAAATTTTTCATTGCATCGCGGGTAGCAGATCCTTGTTCCCTAAAAATAAGCTGCATCGATTCGAAAAAATCTTTTTTTGAAGTTTTTTCTTTGTGCTTTTTGTTGCCTTTCCCGATTAAAAAAAGTCGGTTTGGCAACAGTTCTTCTTGATTTATTTTTAATTTTTTGGGTAAAACAGAGACCAGGGCAAAATCTACTTCATTGCGTTCCAGACTTTCTATTACCTTCAGCTTATTGGTTACATCGATATCGAGGTCTACCCCCGCATGCATGTCCATAAAACGTGAGAGAAATCTGGGTAGAACATATTTTCCTGTTGAGACCACAGAAATATGAAGCCGTCCGGAGAGCTCCCCTTTAAAAGCAGAGGTTTTATAATTTAGCGCATCAACTTCATTGAGGATTTTTTCAACCGATTCGGCAATTTCATAGCCAAAGTCTGTGATATACAATTTTCGACTTACCACTTCTGTCAAAGGAATGGAAAATTGATTTTGAAATTTTTTTAATTGAATAGAAACAGCTGGTTGGGTCATATATAGCTCCTCCGCAGTTTTTGTAATACTCTGATTTTGCGTGATTCTTAAAAATATGCGTAATTGACTTAAAGTGTAATCCATAAAATAAATTAATGTATTTCATAGCAAATATAAATAAAGTTTAACAATGAAGTTTTTTACCTTTGCCGGTCAGAAAATTCAATGGCTAAAAAACGCTGGTTGGATTTGCTTTAAAAAGAAAAATAAAATAACATTTATGAACAGTAAAAATCCGCGTCCCAGTGCACTTCCAAGAATGGTGTCTGGTTTTTTATGGATCTTGTTCTTGTTGAGTATTGGATTTATCATTCGGTATTATCCTGATGCGCCCAATTGGAATTGGAACAATGTTTTCCGTATAAACGGTCTGACATTGATTATTTGGGCAACGGTCACTTTCTTTAGTGCGGTGGTTAGTACTTTTGCAAGTAAATATCTTATAGGGTTTCGTTATCACAATCGTTTTATGAAGCTAAGTCTTGGTTTTACTGCTTCTGTTTCCCTCCTTGTTTTTGCTGACCATATCATACTACTTTTGTTATCTTGGTTTGGAATGGGGTTTTTTATGGCTCGTTTGATTGGCGTCAACATCAAATGGGGCGAAGCTCGGGAGGCGGCTCGGTATTGTCAGAAGCACTTTTTGGTTGGTAGTTTATTCCTAACGGCCGGAATGTTGTTTCTTGCTATAGCTGCCAATCAGTTTACACTCACAGGACTAACAAAACATTTTAGCGATATTCCTTTTTATATTCTGCTCATTTCTTCACTGTTTATTATTGTAGCAGCTGCAATTCAATCGGCGATGTTTCCTTTTCATCGTTGGTTACTTTCCGCTATGACTTCCCCCACGCCGGCATCTGCACTTATGCATGCAGGATTTGTCAATGGCGCCGGAGTCTTATTGACATTGCTTGCCCCTTTATTTATTCAGTCGAAAACCATGACGCTGTTGATTGTTATTGGTGGAGTTACAGCAATTGTGGCACAATTTGCCAAACTTATTCAAGTAAATGTCAAACAAAAACTTGGCTGTTCTACTACAGCACAGATGGCCTTTATGATTATGCAGTGCGGCTTGGGCTTTTTCAATGCGGCCGTAGTACATTTGATTCTTCATGGCTTTTATAAAGCTTATCTTTTTCTCTCTTCAGGGGAAGAAATTGTTCATACATCTCCTAAAAAGAATACTCCTCATGGAAATACGATACAGGCGATTATCGTGCTTATTTTTGGTGTTTTAGGGGCGTTATTTTTTGCATGGATTACAGGAAAAGGTCTGAAGATGGATGGCGGAATCTTCTTAACCCTTATCGTTGCAATTACTGTGGGACAAGCAACACACAACATTATTAAACGAAAAGAATTGTCCAATACGATAAAGTTGATTGTAACCCCTATCGTCTTTTTTATCAGTATTGGTCTTTATGCTTTATTGTATAATGGATCTACTGTTTTTATGGGTCAGTTGCCTATGATTGATCATCCGGAGCCGCTTTCGGTATTACAAATTGTTTTTGGTATAGTATTTTTAGCAGGATTCTTTATTATGAAACTTGGAATTTATGAGCGCTTCCCTTGGTTGTATGTTAGAATGGTAAACGATTCTCAGCCCTATAGAAAAACTGTTTTACGCTATAAAAAAACATCAGAATGATTCAAAAGGAACTTCAGAATAAAATAGATCTTGCTGCACAAGTTATCGGGAAGACGTGGCCGCTATATTCTTTTGTTACCGCCAACCCTTTGTCAGGCTACGAGCAAAGTTCATTTTTTGAGGCTGTTGAGCTTGCCAGTAATAAATTAGATGCTCAGGTTTTACCTGAAGCTAAGGTGTTAAGACAGGCTTGGGAAGAAAATAAGATTGCTCAGGAGGAAATAAAACGTTTGCTTCAGGAAGCCGGTAAAACTGAATCGCCGGAATTCTATTTGCAAGTTTTGGAAGCTCATCCTCCTAGGGAGCAATTGAATGAAAGTCATGAGCTTGACAGACTTACAGTTAAGTGGTTGTCTTTGTTTCTAGACGAAGGTATGGCTGCATGGCCGATGCCGTTTAAAGAAGATGGTTTTTATAGTGCATGGCGTTTGCTGATAAGACATGATGAAGATATTAAGAAAAAACTGACCGGAAAAATCCCTAAATCTCCGGTGGACGCTTTGTCTAAAATATTGGAAGTTTTTGATGAAGAAGACCAAATGAAGCTATTGGAACGTCATTTGGCTGCATTGCCGGGATGGGCGGGCTTTATTAAGTATCGTGTAGAAAATAAGTCGGTATGGAATGAAGAATATCCAATTAACTTATTAGAATATTTGGCCGTTCGCCTTTGGATGGCGCAAGTGATGGACAAGCCTATTATCCCTGCTTTACACCCTCAGAAGGATCATGAGTTGTTGGAACTAAAATATATTTGGTTGCAGGCATGGGAAGGTACTTGGCAAAAACGTTCGTTTCAGAAATTACAAGGAAGCGTTGGAGAGGTGAATGAAGATAAGATACACTCAACACCTGAAGCTCAACTTGTTTTCTGTCTGGATTCGCGTTCAGAAGTTCTTCGCCGCCATCTTGAGGCAAGTGGAGATTATGAAACTTTTGGGTCAGCAGGTTCATTTTCTGTTCCTATGAATTATAGGAATTTGGATAATGGACTTATCAACAAATCTATGCCTGCGATGGCTCCCTCCAAGTATCTTGTTCATGAAGAAGTGGTTGCAGACAGAAAGCAGGAAGGCAAAGAATATAAAGAGGAAGGGAATCGTATTGGGTTTTATAAATATTTTCTTAAACGTATGAAAAATATTCTCCCTTCTGCCTTTGGTTATGTGGAAACTGCCGGTTTCTATTATGGCTTCTTTATGTTGCTGAGGATATTTAATCCGGTGGCGGCTGATCGTTTGCTGTTGAAACACAAGAAAGGAGGGGAGGATGTTTATGAGCCACATATCCATGCCATTGGTGAGCGCAACACATTACAAGAAATATCTTTTGAAGAACAAGCCAATGTAGTAAAAGTAGCTTTTGATTCTTGTGGTTGGCGACATTTTGCTCCTCTTGTGGTCTTTACAGGTCATGCCAGCCATAGTGCAAATAATCCCTATGCCTCCAGTTTAGATTGTGGCGCCTGTGCCGGAAATCCAGGAAAGCGTAATGCACGTATCTTGGCACGTATGGCTAATGCTCCTCAGGTAAGAAAGATATTAAAAGAAGAGCATGGTATTATTGTACCTGAAGACACCATCTTTATTGCAGGGGAACACATTACCTCAACCGATGAGGTGAATTTGTTTGATAGTACTGTGCCGGCGGGACATCAGGAAATTTTGCAACGGCTAAAAAAATCACTCGTAGAAGTTAAGAAAAATATGACGCAGGAAAGATTGAATGAGGGAGAAAGTGCTGTTTCTTTAGCTAAAGTAAAATCGACCAGTTGGTCAGAATCCCGCCCTGAATGGGGATTGTCATCACATGCCGGTTATATTATTGGACCGCGTACACTTACGAAACAAGGAAATTTTAGTGATTGGTTTTCCAGTTCTTATGATTGGAAGATAGATACAGATGGTTCTATTTTAGCAGGGCTTATGCAGGGACCTTTGGTGGTTTGTCAATGGATTAATAATCATTATTATTTTTCTACAGTAGATAATGATAAATTCGGTGCCGGATCTAAAATATCACACAATATCACCGGAAAGTATGGGGTTGTGCAGGGTAATGGTAGCGACTTAAAGATAGGTTTGCCATTGCAATCATTGATGAAAACTGATGACAAAGTATATCACAATCCATTAAGATTGAGCACCGTGATCCAGGCGCCAAAAAGGTTTATCGCTACAATTTTAACAAATAATCCACAGCTAAAAACAATTATTGATAATGAATGGATTCACCTTTTTGTAATGGATCCGGAGGATAATAATGCGATTGAACATTATCGACCAGATGTAGCTTGGGCACAGGCAGTGTAATGTGTTTAAGGTTGAGATAATTTTTCTTTTTGTGATGGTGGGGAATTGGTATTAAAGTAAAAGGAGAAGACTTAAATTTGAAAAAAAGCTGAAGTTTAGCTTATTTTATGATAAAAATGATGATGAGACGATTTCATTTCGTGTTTTTTATATTGATGACAGCTGTTTGTGCTTCTTCCTGTTCTGCGTATCTTTTTCCCTCAGGAAAAGAGGCAAAGAAAGCATATAAAGCAAAGCTGAAAGCTAAAAGTCAATTGTATAAACAATTTCATCCTGTTAAATTATCATTGGATTCACTGAAGGTACAAGAAAAGGTGGCGCCATCACCGAATTTTAATATTAGACAACCCGATTTAGTCATTATTCACCATACTGCGCAGGATGGATGTAAAATATCACTGAAAACACTTACTCGTGCCACTACGAATAGGAAAGTGAGTGCTCATTTTCTTATCTGTGAAAATGGAACCATTTATCAATTGGTAGATGAGAAATATCGTGCATGGCATGCCGGTGCTTCCCGCTGGGGAAATATGCAGGATATTAATTCTGTTTCCTTGGGGATTGAAATCGATAATAATGGGCACGAGCCTTTTAGTAGTGCCCAAATAAAATCTCTTCTGGTGTTACTTTCATCTATAGAAAACCGTTATGGTATCCGTAGAGGAAATTTTATTGGTCATGCAGATGTAGCTCCAACGAGAAAACAAGATCCCAGTGTGTATTTTCCCTGGAGAACATTGGCAGCGCATGGATATGGTTATGCGGTAGATACTTATCTGCCACCTGTTCCGGAAGGATTTAATGTGATTGCCGCGCTGCGATTGATTGGCTATGATGTTAGAGATGAAAAAGCTGCAATTATTGCTTTCAAACGCCATTATATTCAAACGGACTTAGATCCTTCTTTTACTCCACTGCAAAAAAGAATGCTTTATAATATTTATTTGAAATATCTTAAAGAATGAGCTGTGCAAAAGGTTTTACTCTGTGTAGTTGCGTTTCCTTACATATTGGAAAATGATACCGAAGAGGAGTATAAAAAGGATAGGGATGGCAAAATTTAATGCAATCCATAATTTCTTTTGTTTTTCTACTTTTGTTTTATTTAAAAGATGGAGACTCCTTTCTTTGTTGCGTGCCATCATGATATTGCTGCTGTCAGTGAGATAGGTAAGACAGTTCTTAAAGAAAGTGCGGTTGGCAAAAGTTTTCCGGGTATATTTATCCATGCCCATTGGCAGAGGGCCGTCTTTTTTAGAGACTTTATTTTTAAATATATTGGGATCTGATACGACAATCATGCTGTTTGGCGGGCTCTGTGCCCGATATTTTTGTCCGGATGTCTTTTCATAATATCCTAATTCGGTTTTGCTTAGTCTGTTTTTAAAAACAGATCGAAATTGTCCTTCTAATAAAATTGCTACCGGAAGATGTTGTTCTCTGAACGCAGCCGGGTTGGGTTTGTTTTTGACCTCTTCCATCGAAATACGCTGAGGAACAGAAATAATCCGGCTATGATTAGAGGTAGCCAATAAAATGGTCTTTCTGATATTTTTTGAATGGGTTGTATCTATAGAACCCGGAAATGAGCTATAGATCAGGTTAAGGTTGTTTGTAATTGTATGATGAGGTGCCGGTGTAAGCAGAGGAGCATAAAGCCATGGAAGTCGTTTTATTTGTGGTCGGTTTCCTATATGTCCGATTGTTATGGGGATGGCAAAACATTGTAAATCTTGCAGAATGTCGGGGTTTACTCTAACCCCCCAGGTGAATAATAGATTCTTTAGATTTAATCGATGATCATAAGCCAAGAAAGAATTTTGTGTTTGCAAACTGTCCATGGATGCTTGAGTAGGGTGAATGCCCCAAAGAATTTTGCCGCCGTGCATGACATACTGATCAATTTTTATCTTCTCTTTCTTTGTGAAAGATTTTGATGGGTCTAGAATGATAACAGCACGGTAGGATTTAGGAATATTTGAGACTTTTTTGAGGTTTAAAGTATCCCACCTGTAGTGGTGATCTAAGATGGAGAATAAATCATAAACAGAAGGGTTTAGGGTTTCGCCATTCCCTAAAATATAAGCTATGCGAGGCGGTTTGCCTTTTGTTAGTCGAGAGATTGCATGAATAAATTTATATTCCAATAAAGTAGTGGAATAATTTAAAGATTGTTGGGGGTTGCCTCCTGGCTGGGACTGTAATAAATTAATACCTATTTTATGTCCTTGATAATCTATTAATGCTGCGGGGAAAATCATCTGAGTGGTTACGCCTTCGGAATTATTAGCTTGTGCTCTGATGTTATATGGTGTAATGCCTAAATGCGTGAGAGAGTCAATTATTTTTCTCTTTTCTGAACCGGAAGCTCCTTCTAAGGGATTGAAGAATACAAAATGGATTTTGCCTCCGGCGTATCTGTTAAAATCTTCTAGTAAGATTTTTATAGACTTTGAGAAATGCCGAAAGGAAGCAGGTAGATCTTCATCTTGTAGAAAAATTTTTATGTGGACTTCTCCCTTGAGATTCTTTAAGCGTGATTGGCTTGGTTGAGATAAGGTATAACGATTGTCACTGGTTAAATCCCAACGAGTCGATACCTTAGAACATAGGATATTG
The DNA here is from genome assembly GCA_964558275.1 of uncultured Chitinophagaceae bacterium. Lineage (GTDB taxonomy): Bacteria > Bacteroidota > Bacteroidia > Chitinophagales > Chitinophagaceae > FW021-bin31. The sequence goes on along the minus strand of CAZLDH010000050.1, from coordinate 8,511 downwards.
ATAACGATGAGTCCGATGATAAACAAGACCAGCGTTCTTAGTTGTTTTCGCTTTCTGAGTGCTCCTTTCTTCATGATTAATCCCATTTTCTTTTGTCCAAGGAAAGTTTAGTGAGATATAGAAAAAAAATAATCATGCTGAGGAAGTAAAGAATGTCTTGTAAGGAAATTACGCCTCTACTAATTGAACGATAATGATAATCAATTCCCAAAACTTCTAAATAATAATCTAGTCCTCCACTGAAAAATGGAAGTCGGCTTAAGGCTTCAAAGCCCGAATAAAACATGAAACAAAAGAATACACTAAGTAAAAAAGCCACCACTGTATTTTTACTTAGTGAAGAGCACCAGGTGCTAATGGCAGTAAATAAACTACCAAGGAAAAATAAGCCTATATAAGATCCTATAATTGCTCCTGTATCTATATTGGCAGGAGGAGCAGCAAAATGTTTTATCGTGATAAAATAAAAAAAGGTGGGTACTAAAGAAAAAATGAGCAGAATGATACCTGATAAATATTTCCCTCCAATGATTTGGCTATCCTTGAGCGGAACAGTTAGTAGGATTTCCATAGAGCCTTCCCGCCATTCTTCAGAAAAAAAACGCATGCAAATAGCCGGTATGAGGAGTAGGAAAACCCAGGGGGCAATGTTAAATAGTGGTTGCAAATCAGCATATCCCGAATTAAAAATACTGGTATTAGGGAATATAAAAAGAAAGAGACTATTTATTATCAGGAACAACAGAATACTCAGATATCCGGTTGCTCCACTAAAAAATTGATTAATTTCTTTTTTTAATAATACGACCATTATGACGCAAATATAATAGGAGCTATGCATATTTTGCTTTCATAGCCCGAATAACTTCTTAATATGCTGTTAATTGTCTTTTGTATAATTGAATGGTATTCTCAAGTCCGTAGTATAAAGCGTCACAAATCAAAGCATGGCCTATAGAGGTTTCTGCCAGTTTGGGAATCGCCTGCTTCAAAAAACGTAGGTTCTTTAGGTTAAGATCATGACCTGCATTTATTTCTAATCCTGCATCGGAAGCAGCTTTTGCGGTTGCTATATAAGTGGCTTCAAAGTGAGATTGTCTGTATGCAGGATCTTCCTTTATCTTTTGAAAATTTTCTGCATAGGGTCCGGTGTATAGTTCTATGCGATCAGTTCCTGTAGATTGGGCACTTTCTATTAAATTGGGTTCTGCATTTAGAAAAATACTTACCCGGATATCTTTTTCATGTAACCGATCAATAATTTTTTTCAAAATTTCCTGATTTTTAATTGTGTCCCATCCTGTGTTTGAAGTAAGGGCATCCGGAGGATCCGGCACCAGTGTGCATTGATCGGGAACTACTTCTGTAACCAATGCTAGAAAAATTTCTGAGGGATAACCTTCGATATTGAATTCTGTAGTGACCAAAGGCTTTAAATCACGAACATCCTGATAACGTATATGTCGTTCGTCCGGACGCGGATGTACCGTAATGCCTTCTGCTCCAAAATGTTCACAATCCTTAGCAACTTTTAGTACATCAGGGAGATTACCACCACGCGCATTTCTTAAGGTGGCAATTTTATTGATATTAACGGATAGTTTTGTGTTCATGAGTCATAAAGATCTGATTTTATCAATGCTGTTTGCTGAAATCTTTTATACGATATTCTTATCTAATACCTGTAATATTCAGGTTTAAAAGGACCTTTTTGTGGAATATCCAGGTAATGCGCCTGTTCTTCCGATAATTCTTCCAGTTCCACTCCAATTTTAGCTAAATGCAATCGTGCCACCTTTTCATCCAGTTTTTTGGGAAGCATATACACCTTGTTTTCATAGCGTTCGGGATGATTCCACAATTCTATTTGTGCCAAAGTTTGATTAGTAAAAGAATTGCTCATCACAAAGGAAGGGTGTCCGGTTGCACAGCCTAAATTTACCAATCGACCTTCAGCCAACAAGAGAATGTCTTTTCCTTCAATGGTATATTTATCAACCTGGGGTTTAATTTCTATTTTGGTATTGCCGTAATTTTTATCCAGCCAATCTACATCTATCTCATTATCAAAATGCCCGATATTACAGACAATGGTTTTGTCATTCATTAATTTAAAATGTTTTCCGGTAATGATATCCCGGTTTCCTGTTGCAGTGACCACGATATCGGCTTTTGGGATAGCATTTTCCATTTTCTTTACTTCATAACCTTCCATCGCAGCCTGAAGGGCGCAAATGGGATCAATTTCAGTAACAATTACTCTGGCACCAGCGCCGCGCAGGGATTGTGCCGAACCTTTACCTACGTCACCGTACCCACCTACTACTGCTACTTTTCCTGCAAGCATCACATCCGTTGCCCGACGAATGGCATCTACCAAACTTTCTCTGCAGCCATATTTATTATCAAATTTAGATTTTGTAACAGAGTCATTTACATTGATTGCAGGGATGGGCAGCGTGCCTTTGCGCATTCTTTCATAGAGCCGATGTACGCCAGTGGTAGTTTCTTCACTCAGCCCGTTGATATTTTCGGTTAATTCGGGATATTTGTCCAATACCATATTGGTTAAATCGCCGCCATCATCCAAAATCATATTGAGCGGTTTCTCTTTGCTGCCAAAAAACAAGGTCTGCTCGATACACCAGTCAAATTCTTCTGCAGTTTCGCCTTTCCAAGCGAATACGGGTACTCCTGTAGCCGCAATGGCTGCAGCAGCCTGATCCTGAGTGGAGAAAATATTACAGGAGCTCCATCGAACCTCTGCCCCCAATGCGGTGAGTGTTTCAATCAATACGGCAGTTTGAATAGTCATATGTAAGCAACCTGCAATGCGCGCTCCTTTTAAGGGCTGTTCCGCTTTAAATTCCTCTCTTAGGGAGATGAGTCCTGGCATTTCTGCTTCGGCTAACTCAATCTCTTTGCGACCCCATGAAGCTAATCCAATATCTTTGATTTTATGAGGAATACTGAAGTCTATTTTGGGTAATTGGTTGGTAGGCATGATGAATTATTTTATTGTAAACAACTCTATTTGGTGAATGTTTGACAAAATTAGGAATAATGTAGGAAAGTTAGCAGTTTAATGATAAAACCAAATTATTTCCAAAGTTTGATAAAGTATAAAAAGCGGAATGAAAACATAACTAACTAACACTTATTTTTTTGTACAATTTTGTCAAAAGTCAATTTGCCAAAAGGTTTTTTGGAATAAGTAGGGAAGAGGCGATTTAATTCATAAAAAAAGCACCTACCAAAGCGTAAGTGCTTTTAAATGTGGTGCGAGAGGGAATTGAACCCCCGACACAAGCCCGCCCGGATGAATCCGTTCGGACGGGGATTTTCAGTCCTTTGTATAAGGAATCGGGCTACAAGAGATTTAGTAGATAAAAAAATGCACCTACCCAAAGAGTAAATGCATTTTAAATGTGGTGCGAGAGGGAATTGAACCCCCGACACAAGCCCGCCCGGATGAATCCGTTCGGACGGGGATTTTCAGTCCTTTGTATAAGGAATCGGGCTACAAGAGATTTAGTAGATAAAAAAATGCACCTACCCAAAGAGTAAATGCATTTTAAATGTGGTGCGAGAGGGAATTGAACCCCCGACACAAGGATTTTCAGTCCTTTGCTCTACCAACTGAGCTATCGCACCTTGTATAGGTTATTTTAACTGAAATCGCGATAAAGCGCTGCAAAGATAAATATTTTCTAAAAATCGCCAAGCTAAAATCTAAAATCTTTACAAAAAAAATAAAAATGAATGATTTAATCATATAATATACTGATTTACAATATATAGGGTAGGTGTAGTTGTGTTTATCTTTGATTTATTATCTTTGCATTTGTTCAAATAGAATGATATGCTAAATTTAATACTCTTTGGTCCTCCCGGAAGTGGCAAAGGAACCCAAAGTAAACTCATTATTGAGAGATTCGGACTTCGTCATATTTCTACGGGTGATTTGTTGAGAAGTGAGATATCTGCCGGTACGCCCTTAGGAAAGGAAGCGCAGAAATTTATTAATAAGGGACAGCTGGTTCCGGATGAAGTAGTGATTGGGATGATTAGTGAAGTCTTGGATAATAATTCGGGAGCTTCGGGCTTTATTTTTGATGGATTTCCTCGGACGGTCGCGCAGGCAGTTGCACTGGATAAACTCTTGTCCTTGAAAAACACCAGTATTGCCGTACTCTTGGCCTTGGAAGTCCCTGAAGAAGAACTGATAAAGCGTTTATTAAAACGCGGAGAGACTTCCGGGAGGTCGGATGATGCCAATGAAGAAGTAATCAGAGCACGTATTCAGGAATATAGAGACAAAACAGCTACCGTTGCAGCCTATTATGATAAAGCGAAAAAACTGAAGACGGTAAGAGGCGAAGGCGCTGTAGAGGATATTTTCGGTCTTTTAAGTGATAAAATTACACCGTTGGCTGAAAAATTGATTTAATAATCACCGGGAGGCTTCCTAGAGTCACTTCATAATGATATCGTAGTTGTGGGAAACAGTAATTTTGTAGATTATATTCGTGTCTTTTGCCGATCGGGTAAGGGAGGAGCAGGAAGTAAGCACTTCTTACGTACAAAATATAATGCTAAAGGAGGACCCGATGGAGGCGATGGAGGAAGAGGGGGGCATGTTGTCTTGAGAGGAAATGATCATCTTTGGACCCTATTGCATTTACGATGGCATAAAAATGTGTTGGCTGAAAATGGAGAAGTAGGACATGGCACCCACAGACATGGAAGGGATGGAGCAGATATCATCATGGAAGTTCCCTTGGGTACGGTTGTGCGAGATGAAGATACCGGGGAAAAAGAAGCAGAAGTATTAGAAAATGGTCAGGAAATTATTTTGATGGAAGGAGGAAAAGGCGGATTAGGAAATGCACATTTTAAATCCTCCACAAGACAGGCTCCTGAATATGCGCAGCCCGGACTTCCCGGAAAAGAAGGGTGGAAAATTATTGAGCTTAAAGTATTGGCAGATGTGGGGTTGGTTGGCTTCCCCAATGCTGGAAAATCAACCTTACTTTCTGTGATTTCTGCAGCTAAACCTGAAATTGCTAATTATCCATTTACTACTATAACTCCCAATTTGGGAATGATTTCTTATAGAAATGGTTTGTCTTTCTGCATGGCTGATATTCCGGGTATTATCGAAGGTGCTGCTGAAGGAAAAGGTTTAGGACATCGCTTTCTGAGGCATATTGAAAGGAATCCTGTATTGCTCTTTATGATTCCTGCAGATAGTGATGATCATCGAAAAGAATTCGATGTTCTGCTTCATGAATTGGAGAAATTTAATCCGGAGTTATTGCATAAACGGATTGTGCTTGCTATTACCAAAAATGATATGTTGGATGAGGAATTGCGGGAAGCTGTTGCTGCCGAATTGCCCCAGGATATTCCCCATCTCTTTATTTCCTCTGTGCAGCAACAGGGAATGAATCAATTAAAAGACCTTTTGTGGAAAACGATTAACGAATAATTCTTAGTCGAGTTTCTTTTTTGTTTCAAAATGAGTGTCAAATTTGACTAAATCAATAAAGCTGTTGATACGAAGTTGAATATCTTTATCCGTGATTTCTCTCAAACGTTGTGTTCCGAATTCTTCTACACAAAAAGAGGCAAGTACAGATGCTTTAATGATGGCTACCTTCATGTTTTCAAAAGACGTATTGTCAGTTTGCGCCAGATAGCCCATAAATCCGCCGGCAAAAGTATCGCCCGCTCCCGTAGGATCAAAAACTTCTTCCAATGGAAGTGCCGGTGCAAAAAAGACCTGCTCTCCATGGAAAAGGAGTGCGCCATGTTCTCCTTTTTTAATGACTTGAAATTGTGGTCCCATCTTGGTTATTTCTTCTGCTGCTTTTAACAGAGATTGTTCCCCACTCAATTGGCGGGCTTCGCTGTCGTTGATGATAAGAACATCAACACAGGAAATAGCCTCTTTTAATTGCGTCATGGCGGAGTCCATCCAAAAATTCATGGTGTCTAATGCAATGAGCTTGGGTCGCTCAGACATTTGATTAATGACATCTAATTGAACTTTTGGGTCGAGGTTTCCCAGGAGGAGGTAGTCATTTTGCTTGTAATCTTCGGGAACTACAGGATTAAATCCATCGAGAACATTGAGTTCTGTGATTAAGGTATCTCTGGTGTTCATGTCAGCATGATATTTTCCTGACCAATAGAAGGACTTACCCTCTTCTACGACCTTTACACCTTCTAGATCAACCCCTTTCTTGTTTAGGGCATTCATCTCTTCTTCCGGGAAGTCGCCGCCTACCACCGAAATCATGTTTACCGGCTTTACAAAATTGGCTGCGGCCCAGGCGATGTATGTTCCTGCTCCACCAATAATTTTGCCTGAAGCTCCATGAGGAGTCTCAATATCATCAAAGGCCATTGATCCTACAACGCATAAAGACATAAGTAACTCTTTTAGTTAAAAATGGACTTGCAAATTAATAAGTATCTTTTGAATTTCCTATTTCCTTTGCATTTAAAAATAAAGAGAATAGGATAAAATAAGTTATTTGTGTTTGTGTATTTCAGATGTTTCGTGAAATGTGATTTCCGGATTATTTTTCTTCTCTGTATTTAAATACCATTCCGATTGCGCTAAATAGACCCAATGATTGTCTTTATCCATTACGATATTTGCCTGTTTGAATTTAATAAACGCATCAATTACTTCCTTTTCTCCGGTAATCCAACATGCTTTGTAAAAGGGGAGATGATTGAACTGGCATGAAGCACCATATTCCTGCAGCAGCCTATATTGTATCACCTCAAACTGCAATTCTCCCACACAACCGATAATCTTTCTATTTCCTCCGTGCTGCGTAAACATTTGAGCTACACCTTCATCGGTTAATTGCCGAATCCCTTTAGCCAATTGCTTGGTTTTCATTGGGTCTTTATTGATTAATTCTCTAAAGATCTCGGGAGAAAAACTTGGGATTCCTGTAAAATAAAAATCTTCTCCTTCGGTTAGGGTATCGCCAATCTTAAAATTTCCGGTGTCAAACAGACCAACTACATCGCCGGGATAGGCACTATCTAATACGTTTTTTTCTCTGGCAAGGAAGGTATAAGGATTGCTGAATCGTAGTTTCTTGTTTAATCTGACATGATGATAGAATTTGTTTCTTTGAAAAACGCCGGAACAAATTCTAAGAAAGGCTAGTCGGTCTCTATGTCTTGGATCCAAGTTGGCATGTATTTTAAAGACAAAGCCACTAAATTTCTTCTCCGTTACTTCTACTTCGCGAGTACTTGTTTCTCTGTCTTGGGGCTCAGGTGCAACCCGAATAAAAGAGTCTAACAATTCCTTTACGCCAAAATTATGCAGCGCGCTCCCAAAAAATACAGGAGCCAACTTTCCTGCTCTGTATGCTGTTTCATTCAATGGATCATACACCCCTTCAATGAGTTCTACATCTTCTTTTAATTGAACAGCGTCTTCGGTATTAAAATATTCCTCCAACTTTTCTTCTTCTGATACCGATAAAGCAACTTCTTCCTGATTTTGGGGCTTTACTTTTTGTCCAAAAGGGATATAAGTCTTCTTGTGAAGATTGTAAACTCCTCGAAAATCGCCCCCCATGTTGATGGGCCAGGTCAATGGACGTAATTGTATTTGTAGTTTCTCTTCCAATTCATCCAATAAATCAAAGGGATCCTGCCCGTCCCTATCCATTTTATTAATAAAAATCATCACCGGAGTATCTCTCATTCGACAAACCTCCATCAGGCGTGCAGTTTGTAATTCCACTCCACGCATGTTGTCGATTACCAGCACCACACTATCCACTGCGGTAAGTGTGCGAAAGGTGTCTTCAGCAAAATCTTTATGTCCCGGGGTGTCCAGCAGGTTAATGAGTTTATTTTTATATTCAAAGCTCATCACGGAAGTGGCCACAGAAATTCCACGCTGACGCTCTATTTCCATAAAATCGGAAGTAGCGCTCTTTTTAATCTTATTAGATTTTACGGCTCCTGCAGTTTGAATCGCACCGCCAAATAATAAAAGTTTCTCTGTTAAAGTGGTCTTTCCGGCATCGGGATGAGAAATGACTGCAAAAGTCTTTCGTTTATCGACCTCTTTTTGAAGATGATCTTTATCCTTTAGTACCTCTTCGGCTGTTGTATTCTTACTCATAATAAATCTAGCACAAAGGTAGGCTTTAAGTAGGAATCGAATAGTAATCCATCGATTTATTCTTTACTTAAAGATTGTGTATTAAAAAAACAGGAGTGTTTTAATTTAATCGCTATAATTTTCTCAATACTAGATTTTTCCAACGGACTTTTATACCACCTCCTGCATGAATCTGTAAAGCAATCTGTCCGGTGGAAGCTCCTATTTTTTGATCTACCAGGTGAATCATTTTCTCTCCATTCAACCAGGTATCTACCGTGTCTCCGTTTACCCGAAGTTTCATGCTGTTCCATTTGCCCATCTTTACATCGTCTTTGCTTTTATCCGGTTTAATTAGCCAG
>CAZLDH010000049.1:8693-18302 GCA_964558275.1 uncultured Chitinophagaceae bacterium | reverse complement strand
CTAATCTCACAACTTCTTGTCCTTCGGTTTGCGCTCTTACCGTTCCAATAAAAACATCAATTCCCCCACAAGACGGATGATTCATCTTAACGAAAGCCTTGGAAGGAGAAAGTACAGTATCTAATATTTGTAAATCTATCATTACATTACATTAAAAAGTATTCTATCCGCCGCTCACCGGGGGAATAACAGCAATTTCTTGTTCGGGATTTATTACTAAATCTTCGGTTGCATATTCACCATCAATAGCAATAAGAAACGAAGCTAATGATTTCATTTTGGGAAAACGCTCAATGAGAAAAGAGCGTAGCATTTTTACCTTTATTCCTTCCTGAACTTCAAATTTATTCTCACTTTTTCCTAAAATTTCTTTGGCAATCCCAAATGCCAGAATATTTATGGTCATAAACATACCATTTAAACATAAATTAACGCGGTACAAAGGTAAAAACATTTTACCTTTGAAAATAAGAAATAGCTGGTAATGTTTCTCAAAAACAGAAGATAGAAAAATAGCATCTCTATTAAAATATAAAGAGTTGAGTTATCAAAAGTTGAAAGAACAAATTATAAAACAAAACCGGACTCTTTGTCTGGCTTTCTTAGTGACAGTATTTTCATGTTTAAAAATTCAGGCGCAAACGCTACGCATTGCTGCAGCTGCAAACACACAATTTGTAATGGATTCCATGAAGAAAGTATTTAAAAAAAATCATAATAAAAACATTGAATTGATTATCAATTCTTCAGGTAAACTTACAGCACAAATTAAGCATGGGGCACCTTATGATCTTTTTCTTTCAGCTGACATGAAATATCCTCAATCCATTTATAGATCAGGTGAAGCGCTTACTCCTCCTAAAACTTATGCTTATGGACAACTGGTATTATGGAGTCAGAGAAAGAATCTGCTTAAGCAAGGATTTAACGCTTTAAAAAATTCGGATATAAATACTATTGCTGTAGCCAATCCCAAAACAGCTCCATACGGCGTGGCGACCATTGCCGCATTGAAGAAGTTAGGAATATATAAATCTGTCAAAAGTAAAATAGTGTATGGGGAAAGTATCTCTCAAGTCAATCAATACTTGCTTTTAGGTGTGGCGGATGTTGCCTTCACCGCACTTTCTGTTGTTAAAAGCCCATCAATGCAAGGGAAAGGAAAATGGATTCTAATACCTGATAAGAATTATACGGACATAAAACAAGGGGTAATTTTACTTAAACATGCAAAAAAACAAAATTTATCTTTGGCGAAAGCTTTTTACCATTTCCTTTTTAGCCCAAAAGGAAAAGCAATTTTTAAGTATTTTGGTTACAAAATAAAAAATTAGTGCTGCAATATATGGAATTTAACCTTCAGCCATTATTACTTAGTTTCGAACTTTCTCTTATTACTACAATACTTTTATTGCTGATAGGGATTCCTATTTCCCATTTCTTAGCATACCATAATTTCAGATTTAAATCCGGTATAGAAGCCATTATCAGTTTACCTTTGGTTTTACCTCCTTCTGTTTTAGGCTTCTATTTACTCATCGCTTTCAGTCCCAATCATTTTTTTGGTTCCTTTCTTGAGCAAGCTTTTGATCTGCGTATCATCTTTTCTTTTGGTGGTCTGGTTATCGGATCCATGCTTTACAGCCTGCCTTTTATGATACATCCGCTGCAAGCAGGTTTTCAAACTTTGCCCGGCAATTTAAGAGAAGCTTCCTATGCGCTGGGAAAATCGAAATTTGATACTTTTTTCCGCGTTTCTCTGCCCAATATCAAACCTGCAATCCTTACAGGAATAGTTTTAAGTTTTGCCCATACCATAGGAGAATTTGGCGTTGTTCTTATGATTGGAGGTAATATTAAAAAAGAAACGCGAGTAGCATCCATCGCTGTATATGATGCAGTTGAAGCGCTTGATTTTCACGCTGCTCATATTTATTCATTGGTTTTATTGATTATATCATTCATTATATTACTTGTGGTTTATAGTTTAAACAAACATCTTTTTAAGTCTCAAAAAGCATTATGATTCATATCAACATTCAAAAGGGACTCAAAATAGAAGGAGAACAAAAAACACTCTCCATTAATACAAACATAACCCCTGGAGACTTTATTGTCGTTTATGGCAAATCCGGAGCCGGGAAAACCACATTCTTAAGAATGCTGGCTGGTTTAACATTGCCGGACAAAGGGAATATAATATATAACAAAAAAGTATGGTTTGATAGTGCTACAAAACAAGATAAACCCATTATTAATAGATCTATTGGCTTTGTATTTCAAGATCTTGCACTTTTCCCCAACATGACCGTTTTACAAAATTTAAAATATGCTGCAGGAAAAAATCAAGATCATGATTACCTTCATTATTTATTGCAAATAACCGAGTTGCAAAAAATGAGAAATCGTCATCCTCATTCTTTATCAGGGGGACAAAAACAAAGAGTAGCTATTATTCGGGCTTTGGCACGGAAACCAAAATTATTGTTGTTGGATGAACCATTTTCTTTCCTTGACACTGCTATGCAAGAACAATTAAAGAGGGAACTTCATAAAATCCACAACCGACTCAATCTCACCACGCTTCTGGTTTCTCACTCTCCTGCAGACATCGAAGGAAGTGCAGATCGATATATCGAAATAAAAGACGGCGAAAATAAAGAGCGAAACCATCGGTATAACGCTGTTTCCTCCCAAGAAGCTATTGTCATAGAAATACAAGAAACAAATACCTTTATGTTACTCCATTTACTGGTTAATGAAAAAAAAATTCACCTGCCAATAGCCAAAGAAACCCAAACTCAATTCAGTATAGGCATGAAGATAGAAATTTGCGTTCGCAATAACGCCATTTCAATTAACCCCATTCAACCCTAACCAATCCTACCCTTCGACCCTTCGACCCTTCGACCCTTCGACAAGCTCAGGGCAGGTAACCGACAACTGATAACAGATAACCGGTTAACCTAAAACCCAATATTCACCCCTGCTCTAAAAATAGGTTGATTTCCATAAGGAGAATTGTCATTTTGCAACGCATCATATAAAAGCATGATTACAAAAGCATTGTTTCTTCCAATTGACTGAGAATATCCTCCTCCGACTAAAAAAGCAGTAGCCATATCCTGATACTTTCCTGAAGTAGTTCCATCATTATATTTGGTTTTTCCCATATAATAATCTGCCTCCGGCTGAACCTGTAAGAAAATTTGAGGAATAGGATAAAATCTACCAAAAACGCCTAATCCCAACATACCATAACGATCCTTCTCCATCCCATAATCCACTGACTCATATACACCATTTAATTGTACGCCTGCCGACAACATTTTTGAAAACCGGTACCCAATCAATGGAGAAAGATTAATATAGGTCATAGAACCAAAGGACAATCCTATATTCCCGCCAAAAAATAACTTTTCTTTTTGAAAACCATTGTGATTGACAGAATCCTGAACATATTTCTGACTATTGGCATAGACTGTATCTCGCTGTTGTGCTTCCGCAAAAGAAAAACTACATACCGCTAATAATACCAGTAAGCTGAGCTTCAATTTCATAAGTTAAGTGTTTTTATCCCTAACAATTGAATCAAAGATAGACAATAATAATTAAGTGCATAACCTATTCATGCTCAATTTTATCTAAGAATTATTGCATTCTTATTTTTATTTATATCGTATAACAAACAGGAATTAACTTATAAGAATTTTTTCAAATTTTCTTTCCACTCATTATAAACCTTTTCATAACGTTGGTTATTTTGAGGATGAAGATAACCAACAGGTTGACGATTCATTGCAGCATCTTCTATACTTCTAAAAACACCAGCCCCAATACCTGCTCCAATAGCTGCTCCATAACTTCCATCACCATCATAAAACTCTACCGTCACGTTATTAATATCTGCAAAAATTTGTGCAAATACATCACTCAGAAACAGATTTGCCTTGCTCACCCTTATCACTGAAGGATTAATCCCGTTTTCTCGCATAATATCTAAACCATATCTAAAGGAAAAGGCAATCCCTTCCAGAATAGCTTTCAATAGATGCCCCTTTGAGTGAACATTAAAATCCAAATTTAAAAAATGTGCCCCAACCGTCTTATTGTTCAACATCCGTTCGGCTCCATTTCCAAACGGAAGCGCAAAAAGCCCATCTGCGCCTTGATCTACCGATGAGGCCAATTCATTCATTTCCGGATAAGAAAAATCGGTTCCTATTATATCTCGTATCCACCGGTAAAAAATAGCCGTTCCATTGATGCACAACAGCACCCCAATTCGTTTCATTTCTCCGGAATAATTGACATGTGCAAAACTATTTACCCGCGATTCTTCGTCATATTTCAACCTATCATTTATGCCATAAATAACACCGGAAGTTCCGGCTGTTGCGGCGACCTCCCCCGGCTGCATCACATTAAGCGTCAATGCATTGTTAGGTTGGTCTCCCGCTTTATAAGCTAATGAAATATCAGTAGAAAGCGATAATTTCTCTGCGACTGAATCCTTGAGTTTCCCATGGATCGAAAATACAGGCTGGACATCGGGGAAAAAAGAATTTTCAAATCCAAAATAATTCAGAATATCTTCTGATAATTCATCCTTTTGAAAATCCCAAAAAATGCCTTCCGATAAAGCGGAAGGACTAGTGGTGATACTGCCTGTCATTTTCATGGCAATGAAATCACCCGGCAACATTATTTTATCTATTCTCTTATATATTTCCGGTTCATTGGCTTTTACCCAAGCTAATTTGCTTGCCGTAAAATTCCCCGGGGAGTTCAAAAAATGAGATAAACAATACGCTTTTCCAATATCATCAAAAGCATTGTCACCAATTTCTATTGCACGACTATCACACCAAATTATCGCATTTCTTAAAACTTTTTGGTTTTCATCAACCAAAACCAATCCATGCATTTGGTAAGCAATACCAATGGCTGTTATATCTTTTGGGTTGTATTTTTTTGTTGCATGACACTTTAAAATTGCCTTTTGCACATATTCCCACCATTTTTCAGGATTCTGCTCCGCCCATCCGGTTTGTGGGACATGAATTTTGGCTTCTTTTTCCGGAAATGAGGCCGAAACAACAACCTGTTGTTTGTCAGCATCAATTACAGATGCTTTTATAGATGAAGTTCCTATATCTAATCCTAATAACAACATTTTTTATTTTTTCTTTATATCTTAATAATTAAATCCCCAGGCTTCTTTCATGCCATCAGAGATATGATGAATGGCAGGCTTTCCATTAAAAAAGCTAAAACTATGATTCCATTCCCAATAAGCAAAAGGAATCTTTAATTTATTTAATATTTTTTTCACTACCGTAGTATAACGACAACGGCTTACTGTATCAGCATATTTCTTATAGCTTCCCCATTCCCCACAAAATACAGGCACTCCATGATCTTCAGAAAATTCCTTTACTTTCAAGAGTTCATTTTTCAAGTAGGATTTTGAACTCATTTTTCTATATTTATGATACAAACTCGCTCCATAAGTTCCTTTGGATTTTGGATTCAAAGTTGGCATTTTTCCGGCACTGTAGGGAAAAGGAATACCCACATTAGACATGGCTTTTTCACCTGCCCACTCTGCACCTTGATGTGTAAATAAAAAAGGATCATAAAAATGGAAAGTATAAATAATATTATCAAACGGCAGTTTTCCCATTTCCTGAAGTCCCGAAATACTATTTCTATCCGCCCCTCCAACGATAAGGGTGTGTTTAGGAGCTATCTCTCGGATTGTTTTGATAAGCTGCTTTGCGCACTTTGTCCATTCTGCATTAGACATTCCATGCGGTTCATTATAAAGCTCAAAAAATACATGTTCAGGATTGGTGTTTTTATATCGGGTAGCTACTTGTTTCCAAATGGCTTTCAAACGTACTAATGCCTTCATGACATTTTCATATTTATTCAAAGATCCATGATGATTGTCAATAATCACATTTAAATGATAAAGTTTTGCCCATTTTAATATAGAATCTATAGCAGCAAAATAATCCGTTTTCAAGATTTTATAAGGCGGTTTTCTGCTTGCCCAATGATCAAAAGATACCGGTAACCGAACAGTCTCAAACCCTAACTGATGCATCAATGCCAATTGTTCCTTTTTATCAGAGATACTCTTCACATCCAAATAATCTTTAAATCCGTTTTTTTCTTTCCCATTCCAATAATTTTCCAACCAGGAAAGATTAACGCCCATACCAAGTTTACTAGCTCTTTTCCAGGCAAGGGATTGAAAACTTACTGTTGAAAAAGAAGATGCCGGCAATCCTGCAGTATTAAAAAGATGAGGTACGGCTTTATCTCTCCACGCAAACCGCACAGCAGTCGGATGTTTTATTTTTGAAGATTCAACAATGACGTGATTTCCTTTAATTCGGGCTTCGGCAGGAACAAATTCACTATTCTCCCCTGCTATTTCAAAATAAACCAAATCCTTATTTTTAGAAGTTAATCCTCCTGCTACATGATGAAATGAAATAACAGCCTGATTGCCTTTAATTTCCATATTCCTGTACAATGGACCTGAAAAAATCATCTTTTTCCTACCATAAATTTTATTTAATGCCCACAAGGAGAATCTACGACCTACTTCTTCCTTATTAGCCGGATGAATGTTGGTGGTATCTCCAATATCTAACGTAACCACCATTCCAGTATGTGGCACACTTAATGTTTTCCGCTGTGCATCACGCAATGCGGCGCTCAACATTCCAGTGCTGCCATAAGGATAAGGGGCAATCTGTGCATAATAAAATGGGAATTTCCCTTCCCCCCATTTCTGACGCCAATTTTTTATCATGGTAGGAAAAAGTTTTGCATATTGCTCTGCACGCCCCACATTGGCTTCTCCCTGATACCAGATGGCTCCCCGAATACCAAAAGGAATTAAAGGATGAATCATTCCATTGAATAAAACAGAAGGAATATTAGGGTTTTTCAACGATGACATATTATGTTTCACCAAGGCAACCTTAAATTTCCAATTCCCAGCCAAACTAACTCCTGTACTTGGAGATGCATCACTGGGATATAGCCTCAAAAGTTTAGCATTACCATAAATCCCCCCATTGGCGTGTATATCGGTTACTCTGACAGCAATCACATTTTGACCTGCTTTCACTAATTCTCCGGGAATAGTGTAGTTTCTTCCCGCTTGCCAACCTTTCGTACTTCCAATTTTATGACCATTAAACCAAGTTATATCATTGTCGTCAATGGGTCCAAGACTTAAAGTTAAATCCTTGCCTATCCAAGATTGAGGTACTTCAATTATTTTCCTATACCAAATATTTCCATCTAAACCGGGATACCCTGCCTGTTCCCAACTGGTAGGAAGTTTCATATCTTCCCATTTGCTTGCATCGAAATCAGGTTCCTTGTATTTTTCAACGATGCTGTCTTTATAATTCTGCCATTCTTTTACATAATTCTTTTGCTTTGTTTGCAATGTTTTGATATGTTGTTTCACGGAATCAACTTTGGCTAATTCCTTTTCAAATCCACCAAATTTTTCCAAGGCATCTCTGCTTGTCCAAGCTTCCGCTACAGTACCTCCCCAACAAGTTTCTATCAATCCAATTGGAATATCCAATTTTTTATAAAGTTGCTGACCAAAAAAGTAAGCAGTCGCGCTAAAATTTTCTACGGTCTCGGGAGAACAAAGAGACCAATATCCTTTACAATCTTCCTGCGGAGTGAAAGCCACTTTTCTTGCTACTTTAAACAATCTTATTTTTGGATAATCCGCTTTTTCGATTTCTTCAGCAGCATGTAAAATCGGTGCACCTACCCAACCTTTCACGGGCATTTCCATATTGGATTGACCGGAACAAATCCAGACTTCACCAATCAAAACATTTTTCAGAATAATCGTCTCCTCCCCTCGAATAGTTAGCGTATAAGGACCTCCGGCTTCGGGTGTATTGACTTCTACCATCCAACTGCCATCCTTTGATGCTTTTGTTTTTACAGTTTTCTGATTCCAACTTCCGGTAACGGTAATTTCTGCTCCGGGATTCGCCCAACCCCAAACAGGATCACTCGACTGCTGCTGCAAAACCATATTGTCAGTAAAAAGCGCCGGTAATTTAATTTCTGCCGAAGCATTTATTAATGTCAGTAAACAAAAACAACCGAATAAGAAACCTGAAAATACTTTTTTCATTTTAAAAACCATTTAATCTTTTATTGAACTTGAACCGCAACAGTGCGCTGAATATTACGGGAGAATGAACCTACTTTTAATTGATATTTTCCGAGCAAAACCACCCACTTATTTTTGTCGGCATCATAATAAGCCAAATCCTTCACCGCAACAGGCAGCACGATTGTCTTTTCCTGACCCGGATCTAATGCTACTTTTGAAAATGCTTTTAACGTTTTATCCGCCATCATCACATCCGGATCAACCGCATGAACATACAGTTGAACGGTTTCTTTTCCAGCTCTGTCACCGATGTTTTTTAAGGTTACAGATACCTGAATCGTATCTTCTTCACTAAAGGTATCTTTATTTGTATGAATATTCGAAAACTCAAAATGGGTATAAGACAAACCATAGCCAAATGGGAAAAGCGGCTCAATATTTTTAGTATCATACCAACGATAGCCTACTAGAATACCTTCTTTATAACGTGTAACACCGTCTTTTCCAGGGAAAGAACCATTCACCTGCGAGGGTACATCATTGAGAGATTTAGGAAAAGTAAAAGGTAATTTTCCCGATGGATTTACATCACCAAACAATACATCAGCCAAGGCTCTACCGCCTTGAGAGCCATTAAATCCTGACCAAACCAAAGCATCTGTTTCCTTTACTACTTGATTTAATTCAACAGGAGATCCCGAAATAATCACTACTACCGTATTCGGATTAGCTGCGGTGACTGCTTTGATCAATTCATCCTGACCAAAAGGCAATGCCAATGAGAGACGATCGGTACCTTCGGTTTCATAAGTGCGTGTATTGCCTCCAATAAAAATAACGGCATCGGCTTTCTTAGCAGCTTCAACCGCCTGTGCTACCAATGTAGGATTGGTTTTTTTTATGGGTACATGGCGACCCTTATTTTTTTCTACATCCTCATATACTTCTTTATACCCGGGCACGTAATGCACTTTTACCTTTCCTTTTAATTTTTCTTTTAAACCTGCAAGGGGAGTTATTTCTCTCGATTTCACGCCGGCGCCGAAACCTAGTTGAGCCTGTTTTATTGTAGCATTTCCCCCTATTACTGCAATAGATTTCAATTTTGAAACATCAAGAGGTAATCTGTTTTCTTTATTCTTTAATAATACTATGGATTCAGTAGCTACTTCATAAGCAATCTGCCGATGTTTCGGTGTATTTAAAGCACCTTCCTTCCTGTTTCCATCTCCCAACATATTGAGTTTAAACATTAGGGATAAAATTCTACTTACCTTTTTATCGATAAGATCTTCGCTAACTTTTCCGGCTTTTACCGCTTCTACCAAAGGTTTGGCAAAATAATAATTATCATAATCACTATCGCCATCCATTTCCACATCTAATCCTGCTTTCGCTGTTGGTATTGTACTGTGTACCCCACCCCAATCTGA
>CAZLDH010000049.1:0-8683 GCA_964558275.1 uncultured Chitinophagaceae bacterium | reverse complement strand
TCAAATCCCCAATCATTTCTCAATACCTCTGTAAGCAGATGATGATTGGCAGCACAAAAATGTCCATTAACTTTATTATAAGCAGCCATTATAGCGTCCACATTTCCTTTTTGTACAACTGCTTTAAATGCAGGAAAATAAATTTCGTGCATGGCTCTTTCTCCCACAATGGTATTAATGCTGTCTCTATCCGTTTCCTGATTATTAGCAGCAAAATGCTTCGCACAAGCAGCTACGCCTTGTTTTTGAACTCCTTTTACGTAAGCTACTGCAAGTTGGGCATTCAACACAGGATCTTCTGTTAAATATTCGAAAGTACGACCATTGTTGGGGTTTCTGTCGATATCTATGGCCGGTCCCAGAATAACATCTTTCCCTCGCGCTCGGGCTTCCTGTCCCAGCACTTTACCATATTGAAAAGCTAATTTGCTGTTCCAAGTAGCTCCCAAAGCACTTCCTGTTGGCAGGTAGGTGGCAGAATCTGTGGTTAGCCCCAGAGGCGTCCAAGAATCGGCATGTAATTCCTCCCTAACGCCAAACGGACCATCCGAATAATGCAATTCGGGAATCCCCAATTCTTCTACTCCTCCGGAAGTAAAGAACGTATTTCCATGAAGCATGTTAATCTTCTGTTCTGTCGTCATTTTGGCTATTAGCGATGCTATTATAGCATCTGTATTTTGAGTTTGCTTTGAGCCTTTCACACCGCATCCAATGAGAAAGACAAAGAGGATAACTGCACTCAAAGTTAGTTTAAAACCTGTATTGTTTTTCATTTTATTATTTTTGAATAAATCTATTTGCTATTGGGAACATTGATATAAGCCACCGACTTAGGGGCTAAAGTCATGAGAATTTCGATATTGTAATCTGTCTTAAACGCCGGTAAAGTAGCATAGTTAAGCAGATCACCTGAAACGCCTATTGCTGTTGTTTCCAAAAAGATTTTATTTGGTTCTTTATATTCCTTCTATAAATATTAACAAAAAACAAACTCCATTAAACAAAATACTTCATTTCATAATTATAAATTTTAAGATTATTTTATTTTCACTATTCTCAAATTATCAAAGGCGGCATCAAAAGAGGAAAGCGGACTATCCCCTTCATTATACAGCATAATTTGAACTGTCGAAGAAGTTGTTGTTACACTATTCTGATCTACTGTTTCTCTTACAGTAGTTAAGGGTTCTCCTGTTCCTCCTTGGTCTAGAAATTCATTCAGTGGAATCGTTACTGTTATCCAACCATTTGTTTCAAATTCGCCGGTAGATGTATTATCCCATGGCGCATAAGTGGCTATATTGTCAAAATTGTTATTAAACACAATTTTTAAAGATCCACCATTCCATGTTCCATTGTAATTCATCTCAAATTTTAGTGCATAATCAGATGATTGACCATCTAAATCTATACCTTCCCATGGAACACTACCGTTTGTAATCACTGCTCTAGAGTCACCAGAATACCAAGCTGCGTCCCCAGGATTAATAGGAAGATTAGCAGGTTTTATCTCGAGATAATTTCCCCAACCATTAGGAAAAGAGGAAGGATCGTTAGCCTTGGTGCCGGCCCAATATGCCCATCCAAACCGAGGGTCCCCATCTTCAAAATTAGCTATAATTCCGGTGGTATTATTAAAAGTAAATTTACCGGAACCACCGGATGTAACTACTTCAATAGAATCTGTATTCCCCGGAACGATTCCTTCAGGTACAGTGACACGTAACCCATTTCCATTGTTTATGGAAGTATAATTGTCAGACACGGAAATATCTCCGGGAAATATAATTTTTTGAATAGCATATAAATAACTACCGGTTAATAAAATTTCATCTCCTCCATGGGCATATTCATTATCAATTGAATAAATAATCGGTTTTGGCGGAACAACCGGTATTTGAAAACTTGTTTCACCATGAGGGGTTACCAACCGGACAACATTCATCTTATCTTCCGGTATATCTCCAAAAACAATCCCTGAAGGCACCGTAACCACCATGGAATGATTGGTATTTAAAGCCGGGTTAATGCTTGCTTCATATCCATTAAAAAATATTTGTTGCGTTTCATTAAAATGTTTCCCCTGCACAACAACAATCTGTCCCGGTAAAACATGCGTCAGCATGCTGTCATCCGGAGCGGGAGAGATAGCCCGTAGTCCTGTAATTACAGGGGCGCCAAGGTTATCATTTTTTTCGCAAGCAGTCTGTACGACTACTGTCGCAATGGCAAGAAAAAGCCAAAGCCCTTTTTTACATTTATTTAAATAAAACATAATATAAAATTTTAGTCCTTATTTTAAAACATTAGGTAGCTTATTGAAGTCAAATGAAACCGGATCATCTGCAAGCCCCGGAGCCTTAATCAATTCAGATTCAGGAAAGGGCAAGTAAACAGATTTGGGGGTAAAAGAATAAGTTTCCCTATTATATTGAACATCATATTGCTTTGGATTGTCCGTTCCTGCAACATAATCAATAGTATATGGTCCTCTATCCTGATTAGATACATAATTCATGGCATCTTGAGGTGCAAAATAATACCATCTCAATATTTCATTCCAGGCACCACCTTCCATAATCGTTTCTACTCTTTTCTCCTGAAAAATATCCTCAAAAGTAATGGAAGTCTTAGTAGGCACACCGGCTCTTTCACGCACTTTATTAAAGTATTTCAAGGCTTCCGGATCGCTTGTAGAAGAATTATTTCCTAAAATTGATTCGGCATAAATAAGATAAACCTCAGCCAGTCGAAGCATATAGGTGTTAATATAAGCCGTCATATTTCCTCCCATACCTCCATTATCTTCCGGAGATCCTATAATATATTTTTTAATATGAGAAATATCAGATGTTAAATCGTAATGAATACCTCCTAAATCCTGCCTAAGCTGCGGATAATAATCGTCGGGAAACATGCAAGTAGCTTTACGTCTGATAGAATCTTCCGGATGGTTTACAAAATATTTTACTACATTGGCACTTACGCCTTGAGCTGCCCCCCATCCGGTACCCACATTGGTAACTTTAGGATCATAAGCCACATAAGCCTGAAAAGAGTTATTTACGCCCCAAGGTTGACTAAACGGCATCCACAATAAAGAGAATAGACTTTCTTGATTTACATTGGAACTGTTGTTGCTTTCACTTGTAAAAAGATCGGCATAACTCGGATCCAGCACTTTACCACTATTATAAATCACATCTTTCGCATAGATTCTGGCACTATCCAAATAGTTTTGATCTCTGTTTCCTTTAGATTTACCATAGCCGGCAAAAGTCAGATACATCTTTGCCAACATTCCTTCAGCCGAATATTGCGTTACGCGCCCTGCACTATAAGGAGTTTTGGGTAAATATTCCTTAGCTATTTTGAATTCCCGAATAATAAAATGCCAGACATCTTCGATGGTGTTCCTGTGAATTGAATCATTTAGTTGTTCAACATTATCATAAATAATAGGCACTGCCCCCCAATTGCTGACTAAATAGTAATAGGCTAAACCTCTCATAAAATGACATTCCCCTAAAGCTTCTTTTTTAATTTTTTCAGATACATTGCCACTACTATTTTTTATACTCGTCATGGCAATATTACTTTGAGAAATAATTTTATAAAAAGACTTATACCCCGGCAATAAAGTACTTTGATCCGTAGCAGAAACTGCAAAATGGGTGTAGGGAGTACGATCGTTTGATTTAAGATTACCGCCTCTGGCTTCACCAAAAGCCATAAAGGCTTTATCATTATAATCGAACCAAACAATATTATAAAGCGGACCGGTAGCCGCCATCACTTCTTCATCATTACTATAAAAATTACCAGTTGTCACCTGGCTGATGGGCGGTCGTTCCAAAAAGCTTTTCTTACAGCCTTGCATAACCAAAAAATAGGATACACCTATTAACAACAATAGATATTTTAATATATGTGTCATAACAAAATATTTTTATAATTTAAAAATTAGCAGACAAACTAATAGAATACATTCTTACCGCAGGATATCTCCATGTATCTACTCCATTCATGATAGTACCTCCGTAATTAACCATACCAATTTCGGGATCATACCCACTATAATTAGTTATTGTTAAAAGGTTTTGTACACTAATGGAAGCTTTCAGATTGGACATGGCCAAATGTGAAATCCATTTCTGCGGGAATTGATAACTCAGCGTAACGTTTTTAATACGTAAATAAGACCCATCTTCCACAAACCATTGATTCATTCTGTTGTTTCCATTTCCTTGTGAAGGATCATCCAGGATCCGGGGAATATGGTATCCGGGATTTGTCAGTTCCATCGTCAATTTATCATCACTTTCATAACTACTAGGACGTGCAAAATTAAGAACTGATGCAAAATAATTACTATACGTACCGCTATTCCCCGGTATTTCCATGGTATATCGTGGATAATTGACAATATCATTTCCATAAACGCCCTGAATAAAGATATTCAACGAGAAATTCTTATAGGTAAATGAGTTATTAAACCCATAGGTAAATTTTGGCCAAGGATTTCCAATAACAGTACGGTCATTTTGATCTACTATACCATCATCATTTATATCCTTAAATTTAATGTCACCTACCCAGCTTCCGGTAGGATCTATATTCAAAACACCATCCGAACTTTGGATTGCATGATTAGCTATATCATCATAATCTTGAAATAACCCTTCTGCAATATAACCGGTAATCATACTTGTAGGCTGACCTACTTTTGATACAAATTGAACCTGTGTAGAATTCCAAGCAATATTCATTGGGTTAATCAAAGAAAGAATCTTATTTCGATTTAATGAAAAGGTAATTCCTGACTTCCACGTTAATTTATTGTCGATATTCACGGTATTAACCGACACTTCAATACCTTTATTTTCTATGGTACCTGCATTTACTGTAGGCCATTGAACATAACCTGAAGACCAGGCAATATCACCACCAAGAGCAAAAGGATAGGTATTTACTGTAATGAGATTCGTACTCTTTTTAATGTATGCATCGGCAATAACAGACAATCTGTTATTAAACATGTGCAAATCAAAACCTACATTGACGGTTTTGTCAGTTTCCCATTTCAAATTGGGATTAGGGAATTTCTGAGCTAAGAAACCCGTTCCCCACGGGGTAGGTACAGTTTGTAGTGCAGCATATATACCCGAAGCGCCTCCTGAATTTCCTGACTCTCCAATACCAAACCTCAATTTGAGGTTATCAACTGCATTCAGAGAACCCATAAAATTTTCTTCCGATATTCTCCATGCTAAAGACAAGGACGGGAAATACCCCCATTTATTATTAGCACCAAAGCTGGAACTTCCATCTGCTCTGTAAGTTGCCTGCAAGATATATTTATTATCATAAATATAATTTAATCTACCAAAGTAAGATTCTTGCGCACCATCAGATTTAGTGCTATTATTTTTCACATTGGAAATGTTACTTGCATCTCCTCCCGACAATCCGGTAACAACATCAGTAACATAATTTTTACGCCACCCACTAAGCGTTTCATTAGTCCATGTATTAGCCTCATGAGCAACCATCAACGTAAAATCATGTTTTTGATTGAGATTGAAATGGTATTTAATTCTGTTATTAATGCTCCACCAAAAATTATTATTTGCTCTTCGGTCAGATTCTGCAGCTGATAAGGGCACAACAAAACCTCCTGCATCGTAACCGGGATGCCAAGAATAGTAATTGAAATAAGAAAGACTTGTATTGAAACTATTGTGTATTGTAAGTCCTTTGACCGGGTTAATATTCAAAAATACATTCCCAATAATGGCTAAACGCTTGTTGTAATCATCATATATCTGCGCCAGCATTACCGGATTTGTATATTGAAACTGTTTGGTTTGGGGTCCTCCCCAGCTTCCATCCGGGTTTTGAACAGGAATACCGGGGTTTTGTTCTGTTGCCAATTTAACAACATCACCATTGGTGGTATTCACTTTTTCTTTGGTATAGCCAATATTTGAGTGAATCCCCATTTTCATCCAGGGTCTAGTTTGATTTTCAACATTTACGCGAACTGAATATCTTCTAAAGCCAGAACCTTTCGCTGTACCTTCCTGCTTAAAATACTCTCCGGAAATATAGAATTTGGTTTTCTGATCTCCCCCACTAATTGAGAGTTGGTGTTTTTGAAGCAATGTATTTCGATATAATGCATCCTGCCAATTGGTGCCTTTTCCTAAAACAGAAGGATCGGCAAAAGTTGGCTCAGAAGGAAAACCAATAGCATTTTCCATCTCATTGCGATAAGTTGCATACTGTGGTAAATTCATTACCTTAATATTTTGAGGCTCAGCCTGAACTGTAAATAAAGTACTTGCAGAAACCTTTGTTTTCCCTGCTTTTCCTTGTTTTGTAGTAATAATAACCACTCCATTACCACCTGCTGCACCGTAAATAGCAGTAGCAGAAGGTCCTTTTAGGATATTGATTGTAGCAATATTACTAGGATTTAGTGTAGAAAGAATATTTGAAAACCCGGTAGGTTTATTGTTGGGATCATCCGAAATACCGGAAGGTTTTATTTGAACACCGTCAATCACATATAACGGTTGTGTACTTTGCGTCAAGGTGCCCATCCCTCTGACAACTATGGAGGGAGCAGCTCCCGGCTGTCCACTGGGTTTCGATACATAAACACCTGCCGCCCTTCCCTGTATTGCACTTCCCAGGGTTGGATTAATTGTTCTATCTATCTCTTCCGAACTTACCGTTGTTTGAGAAGTACTTAAGTCCTTCCGTTGCATTTGACCATAACCAATAACAACAACCTGATTGAGCTTACTAAAACTTTTTTCCAATTGAATACTCAGGTTTGTGTTATTACTTATGGTTATTTCTTTTTTCTTATAACCTAAATACGTAAAAGTGAGAATATCTCCTTTTGTAGAAAATATTTTGAACGCGCCCTTGTCGTCAGTAGCAGTTCCAATCTTAGATCCTTTCACCCTCACACTAACACCAATTAGTGGTTGTCCATTTGAAGCATCAGTAACGGTGCCCGATACCTGAGCCTCTTGTGCCTGTGAAGAAAAATAACAGATACAGCTTAAAAAAGTAAGCAACAGAAAGGATTTCAAAAAAACGCTTCCTCCCTTATTTTTCTTTTCGTAGTCGTGTTTCATCATTGAAATTTGTTTGATTAATTAATTTATTTAAAAACTTCAGTAATTGCCTTCCCTTTATACTCAATAATTTCATCAGCAGTCGCTTTAAAATTTAATGATTGCGGGTTAGCAGGACTGATCCATTTTATCCGAAATACTCGTTCTCTCAGCATCCCATCATAGGAACCTTCTCGATTCCCTATTGTAAGCGTATGATTCGTTTCATTATAGCGCAAAGGAATAACGGAATAAGCGCCATCTTCATAATCATAGGAAAGTCCGTCATCTTCATACAAATCAAATTTTCCATCTTTACCGGTATAAACATATAAGGTGATGGTATCTGCCTTTTTTTGTTGGGTATATTGCAAAGCCGGACCAAAAGGGATAATGGAGCCTGCTTTCACAAACACAGGGATGCGGTTGTATGGTGCATCTGCCGTAATGGTTTGTCCACCATCAACATATTCTCCCGAATACAAATTATACCAACCCGTATTTTGAGGTAGATATACCTGACGTTTTCTAGCTTTATACTTATAAACAGGATTGATCAATAAATTTGAACCGAAAAGGTATTCATCTGTCACGTTTTTCGCCATACTATCCGCTGGAAAATTCATTGCCAGACCACGCATAATTGTGGTATTATTTAAATAAATATCCCCGGCAAGCGAATAAATGTAAGGCATCAAACGATACCTTAACTTATCATAATAAAGCATAGATTCATAGGTTGGGCTTCCTGCAGGTGCTACATTAAAAGGTTCGCGAGTAGGAAACTGTCCATGGGATCTAAACAATGGGCAAAAAGCACCGAATTGGAACCATCTCGTCATTTGTTCCCGCCATTCAGTTAGATTTTCCTTGTTCGGATGATGATAGCGTCCTTCTGTAGAGAACCCGCCAATATCCATGGTCCAATAGGGATTTCCCGACATGGAGTAACTGATCCCTGTGGCGATTTGATTTTTCATATCCCACCAGGTCGCTCCAATATCTCCACTCCAGTTGGCCGCCGCATATCGCTGACTACCTGCAAAAGCGGAGCGCGTAAGAATAAACACCCTTTGGTTAGGCTTTTCGCTTCTTTGGCCTTTATAAAAGGCTTTAGACTGTTCCAACGAGTAAGCATTGAAGTAACGTGTAGAAGATCCTAAGGCATTTGGTTTACGTAAATTTTTCCTTTTTTCCAGACTTGTATTAGACACAATATCAGGTTCTGTTGCATCCAGCCACCATGCATCTACCCCTAAACTAAAGAGTTTATGATCCACTAAGCCCCAAAATGCTTTCCGTGCATCCGCATTAAAGGCATCATAAAAAGTGGATACATAACCATCGCCAACCCAATCTCTAATACTGTCTTTCACACTTTTCTTATATAGCCAGCCTTTGCCCCAAAAGTTGTCAAAAGCTTCAGTTTTCGTATAAAATTTTGGCCATACAGATATCATAAAATGAGTATGATATTTATCATGCAATTGCTCTATCATTCCCTTCGGATCAGGATAACGCAAAGAATCAAATTCCTGACTGCCCCATTT